>JACPRK010000017.1 GCA_016190005.1 Candidatus Wallbacteria bacterium
CGTTCCCGGCAGACGGCCAGGCCCGCGGGAACAAGCCTCACCGGTTTGTGATGAAGCGCCTGGTCGGCGAGCCCGATCTCTCGATGACCAACGAGCTGGAGCTGACCGCGCCTGCGGTCCAGAGCTGAAACGGCGGCCGGCGGGGCAGCCGGCGGCGAACAAAGGGAGTGCTCCGATGGCACGTAGAAACCGGGTGGTTCGAGCATTTGCGACGGCGATGGTGGCGCTCCAGGCCTGCTTCCTTCTGGCCGGTTGCGGCGCCGGAGGCAACTGCAATGGCGGGCTGCTCGGCGGACGGCGGGGGGGGCTGTTCGGCGGCGGAGGCGGCCTGGGCCCCCTGGCCCCCGGCAGCGGCTCAGGCCGCGTGGACAACACGCCGGTCCTGGGTGGGCTCAACGGCGGCAGCTGGGGACAGACGGGTCAGAACCCGCCCCAGATGGGTCCCCTGGCGCCCGGCTCGGGGATAACTCTCGACGGCGACGACCGCGCCATCCTGGCCAAGTACAACACCGAGATCCGGGGCGACAACGTCACCTCCGAACGCGTCAAGCGGATCACCACCGCGTTGCAGTTGTACAAGACGCGCCAGCACCCGCTCACCGTGGTCATCGCCGAGGACCCGAGCAAGCTCCCCGAATCGGCCCGCTGGGTCCGCGAAGGCAATGTCGCCACCATCTTCGTGTGGCAGCCCGAGCTGCAGCACACCATCAATCACGAGATGGCGCACGACATGACCCTGATGGCCTACGAAGCCGAAGGCGAACGCATGGCCCAGCATGTCCAGCAGGTCTCCGGCGAGCAGAACACTTGGCCCAGCGACTACGCCTCCAGTAACATCGACGAAGCGCGGGCCGAGATCGTCAGCTTCCTTGCTGCCATCTGGGCCCGCGTGCCGATCGACGAGCAGCCGTTCGGCAGCTTCAACCCGCACCAGGCCGTCCAGGAGGATGCCCGAGCGTTCATGTCCGAGAAGGTCGTGGCCGCAAGCCGATGACGCGCGCGGGTACCCAGTCGCCCAGGGTCCGGCGGCGCGCCGGCGCGCGCGGCGGCCAGGGCGCGCTGCTCCTCATCGTCGTCGTCTCGGCGGGAATTCTCCTGCTGATCGGCGTGAGACAGCTCTTCACGAGCTCCGCGCTGTCGGCTCGTGCCGGCCGGAGCGCCGGCGCCACGACGGCCTCCCTTCTGGCCGAGTCCGTCGTTCAGGAAGGGCTCTGGCAGTTTCAGACGAAGGCCAACGACCCGGCCGGCCCGCTCTTCGAGGCGCTGCGTCAGGAGGTCTACGCGCCAAAGCCCGGCGCCCTGGGGCTGGGTGAGCTCCTCGCCACTCCCGTCAGCGCCGGACTGTTCGCGCAGGCTGCTTTCAAGGATTTCAAGCTGGAGGGCTTCGAGGCCAGCGTCGTCTACCAGCGCCAGTTCGAGGATCTGCCTTACGAGCGATTCGGGCTGGTACGGTTGCTGGCGCGCGTGCGAGGTCCGGCCGCGGGAAGCGAGAAGTCGGTCCGCGAGCTGGAGCTGGCGCGGGGCTTCAAGGTCGTTCTGGCCGGGGTCCCTCGTCCCTTCGACCAGGCGGCCCTCTTCATCGGCGAAGGCTTGGCCGTGACCGACTTGAACGCCGTCAACGCCCGCCGAAAGAGCTACATCGACCGCTCGGTCGCCATCGCCTCCGCGGCGGAACGCTTTGCCACGTCTGCGCCTGCGTCGCTGACAAGTCGCTACGAGGCCCTGCGGAAGTCGGTTCCGGCGCGGCAGGCGCTGGAAGCCTCTGCCCCCGAGCTCCCCGCCAACCCAGGGTCGCTCCTCTTCGCCGTCTGGCGGGACGGCCAGCAGTTCCCGCTGGAGAACCTCGATCTGGACCGCCGGCTGCAATCCGATGAAGCCCGCTTCCGGCCTGATGAAACGCGCCTGACCAGCGCCGAGTCCGCGCTTGCCGCCGCGCCCTCCGACCCCGCGGCCCACACCGGTTTCCTCGAGGCCGCCGAGGCGTCGCTGCGCGGTCTGTCCAGCCTGCTGGGCCGCATCTGGGCTTTCCACGAGGGCTTCCGGATGATCGACTCTGCCAACGCCGCGCACGCCGAGCTCGTGTCGAGACAGGAGCGGCTGCGGCTGGCCCACTGGCGGCGGGTCGCCTTCTTCCGCTTCGACGAGGGGCCTGGCGGCAGGTCCTGTCAGCAGCAGCTCGACGAGCTTCTGAAACGCCTGACCCCGCTCAATGGCGTCGTACTCCTGGAGAACACGAAGGAGCCCATACGGCTTGCGGGCCCGATTCGCGGGAAGCTGGTGCTGGTGACCGGCAGTGGAGGCGTTTCGCTCGATGGGGTCAGTGCGCCCGACCCGGCCCAGGACCTGCTCACGGTGGTATCGCTCGGCGGGCCCGTAAGCGTGGCCGGCGAAGTCCACGCGTGCGTCGCGTCGGTCGCACCTTCCGCGGGCGGCCAGGTTGGCCCCGTGCAGATGCAGCCCGGCTCGACCCTGCGTGGAGGCCTCATCCTGGAGCGAATCGCTTCTGGCAGCCAGCTCGCCGGTCGGCTCGTGCGGGCTTCCAGGTACTTCAGCGGGACGACAGGCGATGACAAGCTCCAGCGGCCCCGAACGGGTCACTACGTGGTCGGGATCAGCCCCGTCGGGACCTACGACAGGGTGAGCCGGCGATGAGGGCTTCGCGAAGGCCGGCCCCACGTGCGCGGGCACGCCGCGGAATCAGTGCGCTCGAGGTGACGATCGCTGTGCTGCTGATCGGCGTCGGACTGGTGCCGGTTCTGAGCCTCTTCCCGACAGGCACCCGCCAGGCCGTGCTGACCGAGGGCCATGTCCACGCCGAAGCCGCTGGCCTGGCCGCCCTGGACCGCTGGGTGCAGGGCGCCGTGGCGTACGGTCCGGCCCTGGCGGCCGAACGCGAAACGGGCCGCCGCCAGGTGCCGGGTCCCTCCGGGATGTCGCCCCTGGAGGTGACGCTCGAGTCGTCCGCCGTCGAAGACTGCCCAGGGCTGTGGAAGGTTTCCGCCATGGTCGAGTGGACGGGTCCCCCCGCGGACGGGAGCAAACCGCACGCGTTGACGCTCGAGAAGCTTTTCTGCAAGCCGGATCTCTCGCTATCGGCCCAATGGCCGCTGGACACGGGCACGGGGCTTGCATCTCCTCTTGCGCACTGAGAGGAGACGCCGGATGCGGAAGCTAAGTCGTCATGGAATGTCGCTGACCGAGGCAGCCGTCTTCGGGGCGCTTTCCGTGCTGCCGCTGGCCGTCGTCTGGAACGTGCTCGTGACAGGCTCCAAGCACAGCGCCCGGCTGGGCGCCCGGCTGGACGCGCTGCAGGCCGCGCAGACGGTCGCCGCCGTGATCCGCGACGATGTCTCCCAGGCCTGCCAGTTGCCGACCACCGGCACGCTGCTCGACGGCGTCGAGCCCGTCGGCGAGCCCGACCATGAACTGATGCTGCTCCGCTTTCGCACGTACGCCTTCGACAAGAATCCCGGAAAGCTCTACTCGCCGACCCCCGAGGGCGGCTGGGTCCGGGCCGAGGCAATCGAGTACCTCTTCGATCCGTCGACGGGCCGCCTCTTGCGCAACGGACGCGAGGTGGCTGCCGGCCGGTTCGCCGACGTGAGGTTCCGAATCGTGAGCGACGGGCCCATGGAGGGCACGCCCGCACAGCCCGGCGCCGCCGCGCTGGAAGTGACGGTCGAGCTTCCCGAGGAATCCGTGGCGTCTACCCGTACCGGGTTTTCTGGAAAACCCGGTACGGGTAGACGCCACGGATTTCCGCTGCGGCTGAGGTTCGGGCTGCCGCGCAAGACCGAAGAAGCGGCTTACTCGGGCTGGGAGCAGAACTGCTTCGACCGGGAGCCGAGGGTCGAGTCGTGATGCGCTCCGTTCGTGTATATAGGTCGATGATGCACGTGGCGCGGCAGGGCTTCGGGATCATCTTCGGAGTCATCGTTCTTTTTCTCGTCATGATGATGACGATGGGGTTCGCGCAGTTCGTCTTCGGCAACCGCGTCGCCAGCGACACCCAGTCGGGCATCCTGGGAATGCTGGCCGTGAGCATCGGTCAGTCGGCCTTCGAAGAGGCCTGGCGGGATATCGCGCTCTCGGCCAACACCAAGGGCAGCGCCCTCTACACACAGCTGCGCAAGGACGTCACCGACCCGCGAGATGCGCTCTTCGAGACGAAGCTGCCGCTGGAGGAAACCCTGCGTGAGATAGAGGCCGCCGAGAACTGGGGCGGCTTTCAGGTGGTCGACAAGTCCGTGAAGATGGAGGTGCTGGGCGCCGGGACGCTCGCGGGGCTGACGTACGAGACGATGGGGACGATCAAGCTGACCGCGACGGTGAAGCACAAGCCGACCGGCGTGACGCGAACGCTGAAGGCGACCCGCGGCTACAAGACGGGGCTGCTGGCGACTCCTCGTCCCTTCGATCAGGCGACGTTCTTCATGATGAACCCGCAGCTGATGATCGACAGCGTGGGGCCCGAAGCCGCCAATCAGCGCATCAAGGAGAGTCTTCACTGGCTCGAGCAGTTGGACCAGGTGTTGCGTCGAAAGATGAAGGAGCGGATCGAGGAGGTCGCAGCCAACGTCAACAAGGGCCTGGGCGAGGCGCAGGCGCAAGGGCAGGGCATGGACCAGAGTGGAGTCGATCCCGCCCGCTTCACGCGCATCCTCGACGAGGCGGTCGTCCCGCCAGCTCCGCCGTACTCGGAGGACGTGCGCTCGGAGCGTCACTTCTTCCCGAAAGACCAGGGCGACTACGTGGTCTTCACGCTGGACGCCGAGGTCCCGGACCTGGAGCGGTTTTATCTGCCGCGGCGCATCGAGGCGAAGGGCAACGAGATCGAAACGGCGCGCCTGCGCTACAACGCCGACTCGGACGCCACCTACAAGCTGCTGGACGAGATCGACGGTCTGGGCAAAGAGGCCAAGGATCGCAAGGCGGAGTACGAGGCGAAGCTGGAGAAGGCCGTGAAGGCCGTCAAGCAGTCGATGACGGAGCTGGCCGCCAGGTTCGACGAACGGCTGGGGATCTACAAGGACTTCACCGACTACTTCAGCGAGCGCTCGAAGGAGGGCGCGGCGGAGCTGCAGGCGTTCTCGGGAAAGTTCGACGTCGGGGGCGCGCAGCGGCCGCGGGCCTTCTACAGCTTCTCGGGGCCTGACCACGCGCAGGCGTTCCGCAATTTGCTGGACCGCTACGACAAGGAGGCGAAGGCGCTCAATGCCGTTGTTCACGTCGACACGGGCGGCCAAGTGCTGGCGCTGGACAATCTGCGGGTGCGCGGGAAGCTCGTGGTGGTCGTGACGGGGCAGGTGCGGCTGGCGAACGTGACCTTGACCGACCCGGCGCAGGACCTCCTGACGGTCCACTGCGACGGGCGGGTGGCGATCGACGGCCGCGTGGCAGCCTCGGTGGTTGCCAGCTCCGACGTCGGGTTGGGAGCCGGGGCCGTGTTGACGGGCAATCTGGTGATGTACCGGTCGGACGCGGCGCAGGCGCTACGGGGGAAGATCGTGCGGGACGGCCGCTACAAGACCAGCATGGGCGGGACGCCCGAGGAGCAGCTGCAGGGTCAGGTGGTGGTGGCGCTATCGCCTCGGACGGCGTCGCTGGTGGTGGATCGCAACTGAACGGGATACGATGAGAGTCGGAGGATGAGCCGGATGAAGACGAGCAAAATGCAGGTGCTGGGCGTGGTTCTGGCCCTGGTCGCCGGGCTGACGGGGTGCGGCGGTGGCGGCGGGGGCGGCAACACGAACAACCCGACCACGGCCCCGGCGGCGCCCGTCACCACGACAGCGGGCGGCGTGACGGCGACGTCGGCGCCCGCCACCGCTACCGCGCTCGGCCCAGGGTCCGCGCCGGTCACGAAGACCAACGACAGCGTGCCGCTCAAGCAGGGCGACAGCTCGACCGCAGCCGGCAGCGGCCCCGGCTCCACCAAGGACATCGCGACCCCCATCTCCTCCACGGCGGCCAAATGAGCCACCGGCACCCGACCCGGTCCCGCCGCGGCACGACGCTGGTCGAGGTGCTGATCATGTCGCTGGTGGCGCTCGTGCTCGCGACCGTGATGTGGTTCCTCTTTTCCGGCGGGATGCGCCACTTCCGCTCCACGGACACCAAGCTCAAAGGCGTGCAGGGCGCGCAGCTTCTGGTGGAGCACCTCCAGGACGACTTCGACCGCATCTGCTGGGATCCGGTGCATCCCCTGACGGGCGCCGGCCAGGAGGGGCCGGAGTCCCTGCTGACCGTCAGCTTCTGGGTCTACGACAAGAAGTACGTGCCGGACAAGCTGCAGCCGACACCCATTGTGAGCCAGGTGACGTACAAGTGGGACCCCGATTCCCGCAAGATCTTCCGCAACGACAAGGCAATGCCGTTCTCGCGGTTCGAGCAGGTGCGCTTCAAGTTCCAGCCCGCAAACGCCAAGGACCCCTACCGGCCACAGGGCGAGAAGGCCCCTCCGCCCAACTCGCTGCTCTACTGGATCAGCTCGGCCTCCGACGAGCGGCTGGCCACTCTGGACCAGCAATCGGACTCGAAAGAGCCGTCGGAGAAAGCGGACCGCCGGGGCATCACCACGCTCTTCGGCGCCATCCACCTCACTGGAAAGGTCGCCGCCGACCAGTTCCCCGGCTGGCAGGAGAACCCGCCGGACGTGGCGGTCAGTAGTGAGTAGTGAGAGGGTGTTGACATAGTAAAGAACTCGACACGCGCTAAGCCCGCTCCTGGAGCCGATCTAGTCGGCTTTTTCGCTCAGCCAGCCCTGACCGGCTTGTGCCTTGACAACCCGCATCCAGAGCGGCTTCTGATTCCTTTTGTCAACCCCCTCTGAGTGCCGCGCAAGAGTTGCACTGCATGCCAGACAAGGATTGCGGCTGAGCCAGCGGTTCTGAGTTCCTGCCGGCACGCGCGGCGTCGCGATCGGTGGCGAGCTGAGCCAGTGATTGTGAGCCATCATAAATCGATTCCCCACAGTCACTCACTACTCACTACTCGCTACTCGCTACTCTACTCGTGATACATCCGGATCAGGTCCTCCAGCGGGCTGCTGCCGGCAAGGACCTTGGTCTTGCACGAGTCGTGGAGGCTGCGCATCCCTTCCTTGAGCGCTTGTTCGCGCACGGCGATGAGACTGGCGTTGTCGATGATCATCTGGCGCAGCTCGTCGCTCATCAGCATGACCTCGAAGATGGCTTCACGGCCGCGCACGCCGGTCTTGTTGCAGGCGTCGCAGCCTCGGCCCTTGTAGAAGGGGTAGTCCATGTACTGGTCGATGTCGAGACCGCTGGCGATCAGATCCTCGCGAGTGACGCTCACGCGCTCCTTGCAGTCCGGGCAGATGCGCCGCACGAGGCGCTGGGCGACGATGACGTTGAGAGCCGCGGCAAAGAGGTAGTTGTCGATGCCGATGTTCTGGAGCCGGCCGATGGTATCTACCGAGGTGTTGGCGTGGATGGTGGCGAACACCAAGTGGCCCGTCAGCGAGGCCTGGATGGCGATCTCGGCGGTCTCGTAGTCACGGATCTCGCCGATCATGATCACGTCCGGGTCCTGCCGCAAGATGGACCGCAGCGCCTTGGCAAACGTGAGGCTGCGCTCCGGATCGGACTTGTTGATGCGCACCTGAGTCTGGTGAATGCCGGCCAGCTTGTACTCCACCGGATCTTCGACCGTGATGATCTTGGTGTCGCGCTTGTTGAGCGTCGATAGCGAGCTGTAGAGCGTGGTCGTTTTGCCGGAACCGGTAGGGCCCGTCACGAGCACCCAACCGTAAGGGCGGAAGATGCCCTTCTGGAACCGGATCAGGTCGTTGGGTTCGAACCCCAGCTCCGAGAGCTTCAGCTCCAGACCCGAAGCGCCCAGGATTCGGATGACCACGTTCTGACCGTAGATGGAAGGCAGGATGCTGACGCGGAAGTCGATGTTCTTACCCTTCAGCTTCACCTTGAAGCCGCCGTCCTGGGGGATGGTCCGCTCCGTGATGTCCACGTCGCAGAGGATCTTGATGCGCGAGAGAATGGCGTTGTAGTTCTTGCGATCGACGTGGGCACGGTCGTAGAGCAGGCCGTCGATGCGATACCGCATCAGCACGTCCTTGAGCGTCGACTCGATGTGGATGTCCGTCGTCCGCTCCTGGATCGCCTGCAGCAGGAGCTTGTTGACGAACTGCACGATGGCGCCCTGGTTCGACTCCTTGCGGAGGCTGTCGAGGTCGACACCATCCATGCGGTCGTCGTCGTCCTCGCGGCTGGCGACCTCCAGGTTGACCTGGTCCAGCACCTCGTCGATGTCGACGTCGGCCAGCGTCTCTTCGGTACTGGCCAGGTACTTGGCGATCAGCTTCTGCAACGCCGACTTCTGCGCCACCACGAACTTCACGTGAAAGCCCGTGATGCGCGCGATGGTCTGGAACCCGGAGATGTTCGTCGGGTCGTGCGTCACCAGCGTCAGAACGTTGCCGTCGAGCTTGACCGGCAGCACCTGGTGCAGGTTGACGAGGTCGTCGCTGACGACGTCGCGCATGTCTTCGCGAGGGACGAAGTTCGCCAGGTCGAAGTAGCTGACGCCGTACTGGAACGCCAGCGCACGCGAGAGCACCTCCTCGGTGATGATGCCTGCCTCGACCCAGATCTCGCCCACCCTCTTGGAGCGGTCCTCGCGCTGGATGGCGAGCGCCGATTCCAGCTGCTGTGGCGTGATGAGTCCCTTGGAGATCAGGATCTCGCCAATACGCTTCTTTTGAATGAATTCACTGGCCATCTGGGTGCCCTCGCCCGATTTCGGGCCCGAGACGTGTTTGGAGTGGAATGCCCGTCCGACATCATAGCCGCTCCCGCGGCGCTTCGTCAGAAGTCGGAGTAGCGGACGCCCGAGAGCGACGTACCCGCACTGCCGCTCCGTACGTCATAGATGCCGGTGATCGACACCTCCCGCAGGGGGTCCGTCGACTTGTCGTTCGGACACCGGAAGCGGAGCTTGCGCGTCACGTAGAGGGCCGTCCAAGTCTTCGTGTTCGACATCGTCGGGTCGAGGTTCGTCGGGTCACGCGGGAACTGCCGGTCGGCCGAGATGCCCCTGCCGCCGTCGTCCGTCAGACCCGGGCTGCCCAGATAACCGCGATCGACGAGCGCCTCCAATGAAGGCGGAAAGTTCGGCGCGCCGTCCTCGTCCAAGTTGCCGTCGAAGTCGTCGTCGGTGAAGCCGTCCATGTCCACGTCGCCGGCGGCATCCTCGCCCGCGGCCCCGTCGCCGTCGATGTCCCCACCCACTGTCGAAGCGCACGGAAGCGCCAGCGACACGACCTTGCCCGTGCCGGCATCCCAGGTCTGGGTCGCAAGCTCGGTCGCCGCATAGCTGCGGATTGCCGCCCGGATCCGGGTCAGCCGGTCCTTGAGGATCACCTCGGTCTGGCGATCCCGGTAGGTCTGCGCCATCGGCACAGCCATCACGGCGAGAATGGAGAAGATCACCAGCGACGCCAGCATCTCCACCATGGAGAAAGCCGCGGGCCGCTGCACGCCCAGCCGCCCGGCGCTTCTACCAGTCGGAGTACGTCGTGCCGTCGCTCGCCTCATTGGAGTTCCAGCTTCTCACGTCGATCAGCTCAGGGGAGTCTTCGTCCTTGAACCCGTCCCCGTCGTTATCCACTCCGTCCCGCGGGTCCTCGTCGACGAGCGGCGAGAACTGAAGGGGATCAAGCGACGAGACCGCTGGGCTCGTGCCCGACGGGATGCTGGTGGGGCTCGGCTTCAGCACCGCCGTGATCCGCAGAGGATGGTCCCCGGCGGCGTTCGGCGGCCCCAGTACGATGATGGCCGGCTTCTTGGGGTCAGTCGGGTCGACCCCATTCGAGCGCCAGTCGCCGTCGTTGTTGGTGGCCGCCAGGATGATCCGCCAGCTCGCCTCGCCGGTGGAGGGGTCGACGGGCACCTTGCCTTTCAAGATCCCCATTTTCGATACGAGGTCGTTCAGATCGGTCGGGAACGCCTCTTCGTCGACGCTGCCGTCCTCGTCGTCGTCGGCCCGGAACCGGGGATCGAACCGCGAGTTGGGCCGACCGTCGGAGAGGTAGGCCGGTTCGCCGGCCCCGTCCACGTCCACGCCTCGGATGCCGTCGGAGACATTGCGCATTCCCGGAAAGCCGTCCTTGTTGGCGTCGCCGCGCGGGTCCTCGTCGAGCCGTCCGTCGACGTCGTCGTCGGCCCCGTTCCTGGAGAAGTCGCGGATGGCCATCCGCATCAAGAGGAGCGTCTCACGCAAGCCGTTCTCCCGGTTGCGCTGGTAGAGGGAGCTGGCCATCGGCACGGCCGCCGAGGCCAGGATGGCGATCATCGCGACGACCGTGAGCAGCTCGATGAAGGAGAAGCCGCCAGCGAGGCTGCGGGCTGCAGGCTGCAGGCTGCAGGCTGCAGGCTTTAGGCGAGAGGCGGGAGGCGGGAGGCTGGGGGCGGCTGATAGGCGACAGACAGCCCCCCCCGGGCGGGGGGGGCTGTGATGTGTACGTTTACGAATGGTGCCCACCAAGTCTGAAGCTACAAGCCGGTGTCGATTGCCGCAACCCATGGCGGACTCCGCATTTCTCAAGCCTCGGCCTCAAGCCTCAAGCCTCAAGCCTAAGAGATGAACAGCATCTCGCGATACTTCGGCAACGGCCAGTACCCGTCGGGCAGCTTCTCCTCCAGCGCGTCGCAGTGCTCACGCACCTTGGCCAGCGCCGGGACGACGTTCTCGGCCAGGAGCCTGCCGTGCTCGCCGACTTTCTTTGCGCGTCCAGCCTTGTCCATGGCTCTGTCCAGACTTTCGAGCGACTCGTGCAGGCCGCCGATCTGCTCCAGCACGCCCAGCAGCTGGTCGGACTGCCGCTTGATCGAACCGGAGACCCTGGCGTCCAGTTTCAGCTGCGCCAGCGCTCGGCCGGCCGACTCCACGCTGCTCGAGAGCTCGCCCTGGAACCGGTAGGCCGCCGGCAGCACCATCGTGTAGGCCATGTCGCGCACGGTCTCGACCTCGATCTCGAGGTCCTTGATGTAACGCTCCATCTTCACGTGGTAGCGAGCCTCACACTCCTCGGCGGAGAAGATGCCTAGCCGCTTCAGCAGCCGCTTGTCGTCCGCGCGGGTCAGCACGTCGAGGGCCTCTGGCGTGGTCTTGAGGTTGGGTAGGCCACGCCGCTCGGCCTCTTCGACCCACTCCTCTGCGTAGTTGTTGCCTTCGAAGCGCACGGCCTTTGTCTCGACGATGGCGGCCTTGACGACGTCCATCACGGCGCGGTTGAGCGGGGCGCCGTCCTTGAGCCGCTGCTTGAGCTCGGAGCCGATCTCCTCGAGCGCCTCGCAGACCGCGGCGTTGAGCATCGCCAGCGGGTACGAGATGGAGAACGCGGCGCCGACGGCACGGAACTCGAACTTGTTTCCCGTGAAGGCGAAGGGGCTGGTGCGGTTCCTGTCCGTCTGGTCGCGGCTGATGATCGGCAGCTTGCCGATGCCCAGGCTGAGGATGCGCTTCTCGGTCGATTCCTGGCTGTTCTCGCCGCGCTCGATGGCGTCGAGGATGCGCGTCAACTGTTCGCCGAGGAAGACGCTGACGATGGCGGGCGGAGCTTCGTTGGCGCCCAGGCGGTGGTCGTTGCCGGCGCTGGCCACGCCCGAACGGATCAACGCGCCGCGCTTATGGACGCCCTTCAGCACGGAGACGAGGAAGACCAGGAACTGCAGGTTGCGCTCGGGCGTGTCGCCTGGCTCGAGCAGGTTGACACCCTCAGCGGACTGGACGGACCAGTTGACGTGCTTGCCGCTGCCGTTGATGCCAGCGAACGGCTTCTCGTGAAGCAAGAGCGCGAAGTCGTGGCGAAGAGCCACGCGCCGCATCACCTCCATCGCGATCTGGTTGTGGTCGGCGGCGATGTTGGCTTCCTCGAAGATCGGGGCCATCTCGTACTGGGCCGGGGCCACCTCGTTGTGGCGGGTCTTGGCCGGGATGCCGAGGCGGTAGAGCTCGAACTCGACCTCCTGCATGTAGGCCTGCACGCGGTCCTTGATGCTGCCGAAGTAGTGATCCTCCAGCTCCTGGCCCTTGGGGGGCTTCGCGCCCAGCAGGGTGCGGCCGGCGGCCATCAGGTCGGGCCGTAGGTGGAAGAAGGATCGGTCGATGAGGAAGTACTCCTGCTCGGGTCCGACCGTCGTGGTGACGCGGCCTGGGTCCTTCTGCCCGAAGAGCTTGAGGATCTCGCGAGCGCGCTGCGAGACGGCCTCCATGGACCTCAGGAGCGGCGCTTTCTGGTCGAGTGCTTCGCCGTGGTAGCTGATGAAGGCAGAGGGAATGCAGAGCACCTTGCCGTTGGCGCCCTCGACGATGAAGGCAGGGCTGGAGGGGTCCCAAGCTGTGTAGCCGCGCGCCTCGAAGGTGCTGCGCATGCCGCCGGAGGGGAAGCTGGACGCGTCGGGTTCGCTCTGGATGAGCTGGCTGCCGCTGAAGCGCTCGATGGCCTGGCCTTCGTCGTCGAAGGACAGGAAGCTGTCGTGCTTCTCGGCGGTCAGGCCGGTCTGGGGCTGAAACCAGTGGCAGAAGTGGGTCACGCCGCGTTCCAGCGCCCACTCCTTCATGGCGTGGGCGACGCTGTCGGCGATCTCCATGTCGAGCTTCTCGCCGCGCCGGATCGTCTGGCGGAGCTTGCGGAAGACCTTCCCGGGGAGCTTCTCGCGCATGACACGCTCGTTGAAGGTGTTGATGCCGAAGATTTCGCTGATGGGCCTGGAGGAATCGCTCTTGTCGGGTTCTCCCCGGAAGCACCGTGGCGAACGGCTCCCGGCCTCCCGGATTGCGTGGAACCGTGCATCGGCCCCGCTATCGGACGCAAATGGCATGAAAGAATCTCCTCTCGTTTGATTTTTGTGCGAACAACGGGCGAGATCATAGCACAGATAAGGCTTGAGGC
>JACPRK010000107.1 GCA_016190005.1 Candidatus Wallbacteria bacterium
ACCGGGAACAGGCAATGGGAAATGACTTGACCAGGACAGGGTTTTTCCGTTCCCTGTTGCCTGTTTTCTGTTCCCTGTTCCCTGTTCGGTCTTCCTCCAGTAATCGCCTCTGCTCGCATTTCTCCGACACGCTCCTAGTCCCCGGCGATCAGCCCTCGGCAGTCTGGCCCAGCTCTTCGCGCACGGTCTCGCGCAGCTTGGCGACCGTGGCCTCGGTGACGCCCATCTGCTTGCGCAAGAGGTCGAGGTAGCGCTCCTCGGCCTCGGAGGCGTGATTGTCCACCAGCATCATGGCCACGGCCTGCTTGAAGATGTACTGCCGGTCTTCCTGCGATAGCGCCCGCACCTCGTCGACGGTCAGCGGGTTGGCGGCCTCGAGGTTCCAGAGCTCCGCCAGGTAGCTGTCCTTCTCTTCCTTCGTGTAGCCGAACATCATCAGCGAGTCCTTCAGCAGTTCCTCTTCCTCGGGCGGGACCTTGCGGTCCACCTTGGCCATGTTGAGCATCACTTTCAGGAAGCACTTCTGGAAGTGCTGGATGCGCACCAGGACGTCATCGACCTCGGGGGCGCCGACCTGCTGCTTGCGGTAGTAAACCTTGGCGTACTCGCCCAGTGCCTTCGTGGAGTAGTAATTCACGCCGCCCGAGAGGAGGATGCCGAGGCCGGGGATGAGCGCAACCAGCTTCTTCTGGAAGAATCGCCGCCCGATTTCGACGATGAGACGCGTCGACGCGTGCTTGGCTCCCATCACCGCCATCAGCTTCGTGACCTCGGCCGTGGCGTTGCCCTTGGGCGAGCCCTCGGAGGCGCGGACGGCCGCCAGCAGGCCGATCGCCTCGCGTTTGCGGACGGTGCGGTCGGCCTCCATGCCGTAGAGATAGGCAAGCTTGTTGAGCAGCACCAGCTCTTCGCGCAGCGTGAGGGTGAAGTCAGTGCCGATGCTGGCGATCATCATCGGCCAGCCTCCGACGATGAGGAGATCCGGCAGCGCCGCGCCGCCGCCGATGAGCGCCGTCTTGCGGGCTGACTCCGAGATCATCTCGTCTGCCAGTACGTCGCGGCCGCGGGCCAGTCCCGCGTCGATGCGCGAACGGACCTCGCCCTCCTGCTCGTCCATGGTCGAGAAGATGGTGTCGAACGTCTTGCCGACGGACTTTTCGAGGTACTCGTCGACCTGCTTCCAGGGAATTTTGCCGAAGGCCATGAGATCCTCCTCCTTCGGGGAGGATACACGAAAGCTGCCGGAAGCGGCGCGACGGCCGGGTCAGCGGCCGAAGAAGTCGTGGGCCCGGGCGACGACGGCGGCCAGGTCGGGCGACGGCTGGGGCGCGGCGGCCTGCCGCGCCAGGTAGAGAAAGAATTCGATGTTGCCCTCGGGGCCCTGAAGGGCGGAGAACGTGGCGCCCCGCACCTGCAGCCCCTGCTCTGCGGCGTGGGCTGCGCACCGGGAGAGGACGCTCTCGTGGACGGCGGCGTCGCGCACGACACCCTTCTTGCCGACGGCCTCGGGCCCGGCCTCGAACTGAGGCTTTACCAGCGCGACCAGCTCTGCCGCCGGCGTCAGGCAGGCGAGCACGGCGGGGAGCACCTTCTCGAGCGAGATGAAGCTGACGTCGAGGACCGCCAGCGCCGCGGGCACCGGGAGCAGCTCCGGCTCCATGTGACGGGCGTTGACGCGCTCCAGGACCACCACCCGCGGGTCGTTGCGCAGCGACCAGGCCAGCTGCCCGTAGCCGACATCGACCGCATAGACCCTGAGCGCGCCCTTCTGGAGGAGAAAGTCGGTGAAGCCTCCGGTCGATGCTCCGACGTCCAGGCAAACCTTGCCGGCGACCTCGAAGCCGAACGCCTCCCACGCCGATTGGAGCTTCTCGCCGCCGCGGCTGACGTAGCGATGGGTCGCGCGTACCTCCAGCACGGCGGTTGCGGCGATCTGCAGGCCCGGCTTGTCCGCGCGCTGGCCGTCGACCGTCACCTCGCCGGCCAAGATGAGGGCGCGCGCCTTTTCACGCGACGGCGCCAGTCCGCGCTCGACGAGCGCCAGGTCCAGACGCGATCGGCCGGCCATCACTCAACTGGCTCAGCCCAGCAAGAAGAGCTTGAAGAGCATCGCGAACTGCACGAAGCCGACCCAGTTGGCACCGCGGAAGAAGCCCTCGTACCGCTGCTTGCGTTCGCCGTCGTCCTTGCCCATCAGCTCCACGTGGGCCAGCATCGTGTTGTAGCAGACACCAGCCGGGACGGCGGTGATGGCCATGACGGCCAGTAGCAGGAGGTCGCGCTCGGTGACCGCCTTGACCCAGAAGATCGCGCAGGCACAGTTCAGGATGCCGTAGCCGTAGCCGAGACACGCCGAGGCGATCTCGTCCCGGTAGCGCTGGGTGAAGCTCGTCTCGCTCATCGCCGCCGCCTTTCGATCCGCGCCAGGGCGTTGCGCGCGTCGTTGGCCAAGGGACTCGTCGGATACGTTGCCACCAATCGGTTGTAGAACACGACGGCGCGGTTCAGGTCGCCGAGCTCGATCTCGCTGATCTGGGCCGCCTGGAAGAGGGCCGTCTGGGCGTTGGGGCCGAAGGGGAAGCGGCGCGCGATCTGGTCGAAGGCGTCGACCGCACCCTGGTGATTGGCGAAGTAGGTGCGCGAAAGGTAGGCGATCCGCAGCAGCGCCTGCTCGTCGAAGCCTGAGCGGGGATAGGCGTTGGCGATGTTGCGGTAGACGTCGATGGCGCCCTGGGCGTTGTCGAGCGCGGCTTCCATCAGGCGGGCTCGCTCGAGCATCACCGCCACCTTCTTCGGGTGGGCGTAGAAGCGGGTCATCCAGTCGTCGTAGAGCTGCATGGCGCGCTTGGGCTGCTTGAGCTTCTCGCTCAGGAGGGTGGCCCACTCGAGCGTGAGGAGGGCCGCCTCGTCGGACTTGCCTTGCAGCCCGACAGCCTGCTCGTAAGCAGCGTCGGCCGCGGCGAAGTCCTTGAGCTCGCCGGCCTGGACCCGCGCCAGCTCCGTGTAGAGCGCGGCCTTCTCCATCGGGTCGCTGGCGATCGCCAGTTGCGCCTGGAGCGCCTCGACGGCGCCCTCCGGGTCCTTGGTGCCCGTCAGGAACTTCTTCTTGATCGTCGCCAGCTCTTCGCTCGGCTTGCTCTCGGAGGCGCCGGTCTGCTCGGCCCGGTCTCGTGCCTTCGACGCCTCGGAGAGCCGCTTCAGTCCGTCCGCTGCGGCTTTGGCTTCCTCGCCGTCGGGGGCCAGGCGTTGGACTTCCTCGTAGAAGCGGGCGGCTTCCGGAAGGTCGGCCACGTGCTGCTCGAGGATCTCAGCCATGCGCAAGAGCACCGCGATCGGGCGGCTCACCGACAGCCGGCGATCGAGCAAGCGGGCAAGGGTCTCGGCCGCCTCTCGTGGAAGGTCGGCGCGCACCAGGACTTCGGCCAGCTCGCGATGCGCGGCGTCGAGCAGCTTGGCATCGGTCGCGACGCGCAGGAACACCCGGTAGTTCTCCGCGGCCCGGTCGAGCTGGCCCTGGAGCTTGGCCTGTTTGCGGGCCGCCTCGAGGTAGGCCTGGGGACGCTTGGCGGGCGGCTCGGCCCGCACCGCTGCCTCGGCCTCGTCGGACTCGCGGCGAGCCAGGACCAGCGGCAAGCGGGCTGCAGCCAGCTCCTGGAATGGACCGCGGCCACCCATCGATGCCGCGCGGTAAGCGGCCGCAGCGGCGCCGGAATCCGCGAGCTCACCTTCGAGCAGCATCCCGCGGCGCGCCGCTGCCGTCCGAGCTGCCTGGGAGTCGGCAGGCGCGGCCATTTCGGCCCGCACGTACGTCTGGAGCGCTTCTTCGGGCTCGCCCCGCTCGCGGCGCCAGTCCGCCAGCGCCAGGAGCGCATCGGCGGCACGCTCGCCGGCGAGCCTGGCGGCCAGCTCGAGCCTGCCGGCCACATCCGGCCCGAGCGGCGTCACGGCGCGCAGTGGGTCGATCGAAGCCGCCGACTGCAACGTCAGCTGGAAGGATTCTCGACCGGGTCCGGCTTTCTCGACGGCCGCTTGCAGCAGCGCCGGGTCCTGGAGTGGGCCGGCCGCCGCGCGAGCCACCGTCATCGGATCGGCAGCCAGCCGGGCGGCAATGCCCGGGAGCTCCAGACAGGCCCGCGCGGTTTGGAGGCGCGCGCGGAACCGGGCGGCCTCAGGCTGCGCGGCAGCGGCGTCGAGCGCGCGGGCGGCGCGTGTCGTGTCGCCCATCCAGAGCGCGCAGATCCTCGCCAGGTAGAGCCGGGCCAAGAGAGCCAACGGACCCTTTCCATCCAACTCGTCGACTGCGCGGGAATAGTCGAGAGCCGCCCCACGGGGGTCGCCGCCCTCGCCCTCCCGCAGAATTCCCGCGACGACCAGTCCCTCGCCGCCGCGGCGCTCCTGTCGCGCGATGGCGCGCCCCAGGGCGATCGCCTGGCGTAACGCGGACACACGCGGGCCGGACGAGCTCTCGGGGAAGAGCTCTTCGAGCTCGAGCAACGTGGTGGCGGCCTCGTCTGGCGCGTTCAGCATCCGCGTCTGAACCTCGGCCTTGGCCAGCAGCCTCTCGACGTTCGCCGGGTTGGCGGGGTCGTCCCGATCGATCGTCGATTCGAGGGCGGTGGCCTGCTGGCGCCCGGCGGCGCGGGCCAGCAGCCGGCGCGCCTGCTCGGGGAAGTCGTCGGATGCGGCCAGCAGTCCTCGAGCGATCCGCGCGGCCTCTTCCGGCTTTGCGGCCTCGAGCCAGACGCGGGAAGCGTCGAGAGCAAGGGACCAGGCGCGCCGGCCCGCCGGCAACGCCATGGCGGCTGCCTCCAGGCGTTGCGCGGCGCCCGCCTGGTCACCCTTCGCAGCCGCGAGCGTCGCCAGCCGTTCGAGCGCGTCGGCTGCGGCCGTGGAGCGCGGTTGGGCTGCGACGGAGGCCTCGAGGGCTTCGCGTTCGTCGGACTGGCCGCGGCGCCAAGAGGCCAGCTGCGCGGCGGCGCGGCCGCGGACCTGGGTCGGTGCCGATTTCTCCTTCATCAAACGCTTCAATCGCTCCACCGCACGCGCCGGGTCTTTCAACTCCTCGTGAAGAATGAGCGCTTGCTCCAGGGCGGCCTCGGGGCCCTTCCCCTCGAGCGCGTCATGGCCTTCACGGGCCCGGCCCGCCCGAACCATCGCGCGCGCCAGCGCCAGCGTGTCGCCGGCCGTCACTCGGCCGCTCGACATGCGAAGCCGGTAGAGGTCTCCGAGCCTTCCCGACGGGGCCACGAGGCCCTCGTAGGTGGCGATCAGAGCGTCGACCAGCGTGGCGTCGACGCGGCCGCTCCCCGATACGAGCGCGTCGCTCAGCGCGTCCAGAGCGGGAACCAGTCGGCTCGCCTCACCCGGAATCAGCCGTGCCAGGAGCGCCGTCAGCTCGCGTTCACTCGAGCCCCGCTTTCCTCCCAGGTTGCTTGCGGCCCGCTCGATCGTTCGGACATCGAGCTCGGAAGCCAGAGCCAGCGCCTGCTCGGCCTCGGCCGATTCGGGATACCGCACCACGAGCTGCGAGAACCGCTCCCGGCTTGCATCTTCCTGTTTCAGCGCTGCCAGCGCCCGAGCCTCCAGCAGATCTCGACGAGGACCGCGAGCGGACTTCGCCAGGCTCGTCAACGCCTCGCGCGCTTTCCCGGCAGCCAGCGACCGCTCCGCCAGCAGCGCGGACAGCGCGTCGACGTTCCAGCCGTGCTCCACCAGGTAGCGGTACAGGTCCAGCGCCTTCGCCTTCTCGACTTGCTCGTGCTCCAGGACCCTCGCCTTCCACTCGAGCAGCGCGAATCGATCCACTTCGGCCAGACCCTTCTCCTCGAGAAGCGCGTTGACCTTCCCCAGCGAGGCGAGCGTGAGCGGGCCCTCGGCGAGCTCCAGCGTCAGACGTCTCACGCGCGCTGGCAGTCCTCCCGGGCGCGTCGCGGCCCGCTCCAGAAGATCGATGGCGGACTGACGCTCGCCGGCGGCCAGCAACGCTTCGGACACGGCGATTGCCTGCGAGACCACGCCGGAGCCGGCTGTCGAGCCGGTGGCGGTGTCGGAGCGGTCCGCGGACGCGAGGTGTTCGAGCTCTCCCATCGCGTTCAGCGCCGCCAGGCTGATCATGCGGTCCTGCAGTGACGGCTCCTCGGGCAGAAGCTTGCGGTAAATCTCCATGGCTGGCCTATGGCGGCCCTCGGCGGCCAGGAAATCCCCGACGTCCCGGAGACGCCGGCGAGTCTCCTCGGCGCTGAAGTTGCCCGAGGCGACGGACTCTTCCAGCCGCTTCAGGAGCCGGCCGCGCTCGACGGGAGACGTGCCCGCCCTGCGGGCCAGCTCGGCGACGGCGCGGGATTGCCAGACCCGGCCGTCCCGGGCCAGCGCCTCGAGCCCGGGAGCCGGCCGCACCCCTCGAGGCTCCGGCGTTCCGCCCTCGCGGGCCCGCCAGCGCGCCTCGAGCGCGCGCTCGGGCTCCGGGTGGGTGGCCGCAGCTTCGAGCAGCGCATTGCTCCCTGCGGTGGCCCCCGCCCCCTCGTCTTCCTGCAGCAGGCGGCCCAGCTCCAGCCGAGCCTCAGGGGCTTCCGGCCCGGCGCGATCTTGCTTCAAAAGAGCTTCCAGCTCCGATATCGCGCGCCTGCGGTGACCGGCGTCGCGCCAGAAACGGGCGACGACCAGACGGCGCTCGGAATCGCCCGAGGCCTGGTCGACCCGGTCCAGCGTGCGCAGCAACGCATTCTTCCAGGTCTGCATGCGGGCAGCGCCCGGCGCCTCCGCGGCGGTGGCGGGCGTCCGCACGGCCTCGAGCCGGGTGCGGGCCGCGCGAGTGTCCGGACCGTCGGCGAAGGCGGCCAGCGCAAGGTGGTAGGAGCCGAGCGAGCTCCAGAAGGCGTCCGGTCCTGCGGCCAGCGACTCGAAGTGCGGGCGGCCGGCAGCCATGTCGCCCAGCAGGTAGGCCTTGGCGAGCCCCGAAAAGAAGGCCGCGTAGAGGTGCAACCCGGAGGAAACATGGACGGAGGCGAAGGCGCGTGCGGCATCGGGATGCTGGCCCTCGAGCAGAAGCAAGAAGCCTTCGAACAGCCGGCCGGCAGCGACCTCAGCAGCGCGGGGGTGACGCCGGAAGAGCAGCTCCAGATGCTGCAGGGCGGCCTTGCGCTGCGACGTGAGAAAGCCCTCCAGTACGACCTGCCGCAGGAGCGCCGCCGCGGCGAGCGGGCTCTCGGGGTGCTTCGACCAGGTCTGCCCCAGCTGCTCGGTCGCCGGGCCGATGCGCTCCAGGCGGTAGCCCTTCTCGACGCCGAACAGGTGGTGAATGGCGTCCGGGTCAAGCGAGAGCGGGTTGAACGTCGCGAAGCCGCGCATCGCCTCGAGCACGTCGTCGACCGATGGCAGGCCGGTCAGCTCCATCAGCGCCTTCTCGTACTGGGCAGCGGCGGCCTCTGGGGCAGCAGCGTGGCGCTTCAGGATGGCGTCGAATGCCTCCAGGGCGTAGGTCCGTTCCTTTTGCGCCGCGTAGGCGCGTCCCAGCGCCAGGAGAACGCCTGGCTCCAGGCCCGCGGCGGCCGTCTTCTTCGCCTCGAGCAATAGCGGCACGGCACGCGCCGGCTCGCCAGCAGCGATCAGCTTGCGAGCCCGTTCGACTACGGCGTCGGAAGGTTCGGCGCTCGCGAAGCCAAAGGAGCCGCCGGAGCAAGCCAGTAGCAGAGCGATCATCGCCGCCAGCCTGAACCGCGTGCGGAATCCTGGCGCCGGGAGAGCCGGATCGTCCCGGATCCGCTCAGGCTGGGCCTGTCGAAGCCTCCCGCTGGAAGTGCGTGCGGCTCGGGCAAACCTCCCGCCCGGGACGAGGCGACGGGCGACGAGCGCGTCGAAGGGGCCCTCCGCTACGTAGCTCGTCGAGAGGCATCCTCCCGCAAGGCGGCCTGGCTCCCGACCTGGGTGGGGTCGCCTCATCCGGCGGCCCGCTTCTTCTCTTCCGATTGGCTCACGACATCGAACTCCAGGGTACCGTCGGGCGCGTCGACCCGGACGCGATCTCCGTTCTTGACGCGACCCTCGACGATGCGGGTGGCCAGCTCGTCTTCCACGTGCCGCTGGATGGCCCGCTTCAGGGGGCGCGCGCCGTAGACCGGATCATACCCCACGCGAGCCAGCTGGTCGACGGCCGCGTCGCTCACCTCCAGAGACAGCCCCTGCTCGGCAGCCCGGGCGGCCACCCGCTCCAGGAGCAGCCGGACGATCCGGTGGAGCTCGCGGGCGGTGAGCGAGTGGAAGACGATGATGTCGTCCACTCGATTGAGGAACTCGGGCGAGAAGCGCCCGGAGAGCTCCTCGAGCACGGCGGCCTGGACCTGGTCGTGGTGCTCGTCGGGCGTGGCGTCGCCCCGCGTCATCTCCATGATGCGGTGGGCGCCGATGTTGGAGGTCATCACCAGGAGGGTGTTGGAGAAGTTGACGGTCTTGCCCCTCCCATCGGTGAGGCGCCCGTCGTCCATGACCTGGAGGAGCACGTTGAAGACGTCGCCGTGCGCCTTCTCGATCTCGTCGAGCAGGACGACGGCATACGGGCGGCGGCGGACCCTCTCGGTGAGCTGGCCGCCCTCGTCGTGTCCGACGTAGCCGGGAGGGGCGCCGATGAGCCGCGCCACCGTGTGGCGCTCCATGTACTCCGACATGTCGAGCCGCACCATTGCGTCCTCGTCGCCGAAGACGCGCTCCGCCAGCGCCTTGGCCAGCTCCGTCTTGCCGACGCCCGTCGGGCCCAGGAACAGAAACACGCCGTTCGGCCGGCGCGGGTCGGAGAGCCCGGCGCGAGCTCGCTTCACGGCGCGGGCGACCGCGCTCACGGCTGCGTCCTGGCCCACGACTCGCTCGTGCAGCGAGGACTCCAGGTTGGCCAGCGCCTGGCTCTCTCCCTGCGCCAGCTTCGTCACCGGGATGCCGGTCCAGCGCGACACGATCTCGGCTACGTCGGCTGCCTTGACCACGTTGTCCCGCTGCTTCTGGGCGCGGCGATCCTCCCACTCGCGCCGCTCGGCCTCGATCTTCTTCTCCAGCTCGAGCTTCCTGGCCTGCAGGCGCGCCATCAGCTCATAGTGGGCGACCTCCTCTTCGCGCGTGAGCCGCGCGGCACGCGCCTGCTGGGCCTGATACTCGCGGTTGACATGCGCCACTTCCTCCTCGAGCTTTTTCAGATCGGGCGGGATGTAGAGGCTGGTGATCCGCACGCGTGCGGCCGCCTCGTCGATGCAGTCGACCGCCTTGTCCGGCAGGAAGCGGCCTGTCACGTAACGCGCCGAGAGCGCCGCGGCGGCCTCGAGCGCCTCGCGGCTGAGCAGCACGCGGTGGTGCGCCTCATAGGCGTCCTTGAGCCCCTCGAGGATGCGGACCGTCTCCTCGATGCTCGGCTCTTCGACCAGCACGGGCTGGAAGCGGCGCTCCAGTGCGGAGTCCTTCTCGACATGCTTGCGGTACTCCTCCAGCGTCGTCGCCCCGATGCACTGCAGCTCGCCGCGCGCCAGTGCCGGCTTGAGGATGTTGGCAGCGTCGATGGCCCCCTCCGCCGCCCCGGCGCCGACAAGGGTGTGCAGCTCGTCGATGAACAGCACCACGTCCCGGCTGGCGCGCAGCTCGTTCACGAGGCCCTCCAGTCGCTCTTCGAACTCGCCGCGGAACTTGGTGCCCGCCACCAGCGATGCGATGGGAAGCGAGATCACGCGCTTGTTCTTCAGCACTTCCGGCGCCAGGCCGTCGACGATCCGGCTGGCGAGGCCCTCGACGATGGCGGTCTTGCCGACCCCGGGCTCGCCGATCAGGCAGGGGTTGTTCTTCGTGCGGCGCGACAGGATCTGGATGACGCGCTCGATCTCGCCGTCCCGGCCCACAACCGGGTCCAGCTTCTTCTCGCGCGCCTGGCGCGTCAGGTCGATGCCGAACTCGTCGAGCAGCGTCTTCTTCTTCTTGGCCTCTCCGCCGGGCTCCGCTGCGATCAGGTCGAGGATCTTCTGGTGAAACTGCGCCAGGTCGATCCCCAGATTCGCCAGCGCGCGCGCCGCCACGCCCTCGCGCTCGCGGCAGAGCGAAAGCAACAGATGCTCGCTTCCGATCCAGTTCTGCCCGAGCGACTGCGCCTCGTCGACCGCCATCTGCAACACGGTCTTCGCCAGCGGCGAGTAGCTGAAGTTCCCGCGGAACGCGCTCTGGCCCGGCGGCGACAACCGGAAGATCTCCTCCCGGAGCTTGGCCGGCTCGACCCCGGCGGCCGCCAGCGCCCGTTGCACGACCCCTGTTGCAAGACCGAGCAGCGCGAGCAGCAGGTGTTCCGTTCCGAGATAGGAGTGCTTGAGGAACCGGGCCTCTTCCTCGGCCTGCGCCAGGACCCGTTTGGCCTCATCCGTGAAGATATCGAAGATGTTCATTTGCAAGCCCCCGCGACTGTCTCGGGCCCGGCCGTCGGTGCGCGCCGCCCTTCGCTGGAAGGTAGATGCAATGGGCAGGCCAGAAGGTTGGAGCGACGGTATTGCCGGAGTCCTCGACCCGGTGTAGGCTTCGAGTGTTCCCCGCGGAGGCGAGAGGCCGATGAGGACAGCCGAAAGAGCGCAGAAGAGGTCACCGGGCCGGCGCCCGGCGATGCCGCGCACCCGGAGCGCGAAGGCTCGGCCTCGGCCCCGCAAGCGCGACGGGCTGCGACTGGACCGCATGCTCGACACGCGCTCGATCCCGGCCGCGCTCAAGCGCTTCGTGAAGCTGATGCAGTCCGACCCGATGCTCTGCTTCCTCCGGTGCGATCGAGATCAGCTCATCGCGGCGCTGGATGCCACCCTGGAGGCCGCGAGCCAGACGCGCACCGACGTCGACATGGCCGACCTGGCCACGAGCGTGGCGCCGCGCGTCATCACGCGCGAAGTGAAGCGCCAGACGCGCGAACTCATCGAGGACTGCCTGCGCTTCCGCATCTGGAAACCGGCCGACCTCAAGGCACTGTCGACCGCGCTGATGCTGGGCGTGCTCGACGAGCGCGCCGGGGCGCTCACGGAGCACCCGCTCTGGATGACGATGGTGGCGCTCTCCATCGAGGACGTGCTGGCGCTGCAGGATTCCGTCATCCCGAACCTGCGCGCCGAGCTCGCCCCCGAACCCTCGCGGAGCGCCCGGCGGCCAGACCCCGAGGGCGGCCCAGGCCGCACTCACCACTACCTGTTCCAGCCCTTCTTCCAGGCCGCCCACCGCACCGCCCGGCGCATCACCGACGAGACGCTCCCGGCGGCGCTGCCGCTCTACGAGATTCTCCCCATGTTCCTGGCCGTCTTCCAGGTCTGGGCCGAGCAGAGCGACTACGGCCAGCTCTCGGTGGAGATGCTGCCGTCTCTCCACTCCGACGTGCTGGCGGCCTTCCACAAGTCGGCCTGCCGCACGCTCGACAGCGACGTGCAGGCCTCCATCGCCGGCGTGCTCGAAGCCGCAGCCACAGAGGCTGCCGAGGCCGGCGACGCCGGACAGCGCGACCAGTTGCTGGCGGCAGGCCAGTTCTGCAGCGCCTACTCCTGGGAGGCCAACCCGCTGGTGTCGCAACTGTTACTCAAGCTCTGCTCGACGCCCGAAAGCTGCTGCATCGGCCCGGGCGCCGCCGAGGCGCTCAAGCTTGCCAGCGACCCGACCGTGCAGGACTACTACCACGGCTACGGCCAGGCGCTCTTGCGCCAGGGCGAGCTCCGCGGCGCCGGACGGGTCTTCGCAGCCGGCCTGGAGATGTTGGGCCACCACTGGCGCGGACTGCTGGACCTGGCGCTGGTCTACCGCGCCCTGGGCGAGGACAAGATCGCCCGCCGCGTCTTCAAGGAGGCGCTTTCCGCGCCCGACCTGACGTCCGAGGGACGTCACGCCATCGAAAACGAAATGGCGGGTGTCTCCCGCGGCCTCTCCTTCGCGCGGCTCTGACGGCCTCCGCTTACCTCAGGACTGCCAGCTTTCCCCGGCTCTGTGCCTTGCTCCCCGTCACGGACGTGGCGCGCGCCCGGAACAGGTAGACGCCGTTCTGAACCGGGCTGCCGTCCTCGTCTGCGAGGTCCCAGGCAATCGCCTGCCGCGCGCCCGCGAACGGACCATCGGCGGCGAGCGTGCGGACGCGGTCGCCTGCGGCGTCGAAGATCTCGACCCGCACCGTGGCGGTGACGGCCGGCTGCGTCAGCGCCAGCGCGAATCCGCCCGTGGCCGAGCGCGCGGGGTTCGGCACGGCCAGCACCGGCTCGGCGAACCCGAACTGATCGGGCGCCACCAGGCCAATCTTCTGGACCGGCGTCGCGTTGCCGGCTCGGTCGCTCACCGTCAGCTCGACGGCATGCGGGCCGGGCGCCAGGTCCCGCTCCGGCGTGAAGGTCACGAGGCCGCTGGCCTCGTCGTACTGGAAAGAGTTGACCGTGGCACCATCGAGAGCGAGGGCGATGCCCTCATTGGCAACTCCGCTTCCGGTGTCGGTCAGTTTGGCGGTGATGGTCGGCCGGCCCGTTTCGAGCGGCTCTCCATCGGAAGGTGTCACTTCGAGAATCTGCGGGGCGCGCACGTCGGCCATCAGGCGCAGCGGCGCGAACTGGCGGATGCGGCCGACAACGCGGTTGCCGCTCGACTGGCCACCCACCCAGCGCCACCGGCCGCCCTCCAGCTGGTAGACGCCGGCGCGCCTCGGATCGACGCCCCGCACCTGCGGCATCGTCATGCGCAGCGTGGCGAGCGCGTCGAGCTCCAGGCCCGCAGGCGCAAGCTCGGGGAGCGGGCCCAGGTCGATCATCCCGGCGTCCGCCGGAGGAGTCGACGGCTCCGTCGACGCCTTCGACAGTCCTGCCGGCTCCGCCCCAGCGGCGCCGAAACCGTCGTGCGCCGGGAAAACATATGCCGTCGTGTCGTTCTTGACGGCCCCCTCGGGGACGTCGAGCGTGAAGTCGCTATCGGCCGCCTTGAGGCGGATGGCGATGTTCTTGCGCAGCCGCGTCACGCTCAGTCGCAGGTCGCGGCGGCTGACGTTGCCCTCCAGGTCGGTCCCCGAGATGGAGGCCTTGGCGACCTGGTCGATGTTCGGTTGCAAGATCTTGAGCGTCGTGTAGAAGGCGCGCGGGTTGGTCGCGACGCGGAAAGAATCATTCGTCACCTGAGCCAGGCCGACCAGCTCGGAGAAGCGCGGCGTCTGCTGCAGCTCTTCGCTGGCCAGCACCACCAGCGTCATCTCGGAAGGCGTGAGCGGGCTGATGAAGAAGCGCGCCTGGAACGCCGGGCCGGTGTCGACCTCGAAGCCGTCGATGGTGACCTGGTTCTGGCCGTTGATCGGGTTGCCCGCCAGGTCGTTGACGTTGTTGACCACCAGGCTGGCCCGGCCGTCGAAGACGCGCGGATCGGCGTCTCGCGGGATGGTGCCCTGCGCCTCGTAGACGCTGCCCGTGAAGCCGGCGGTCGTCAGCAGGATGGCGCCGGTGGAGGCGCTGGCCGGCTGCCAGCTCACGAACGGCGCGGTCTTGAGCCGCTCGCTGAACTCCAGCCGCACGTTGAAGGTCCCGATCCCGATCACGCCGGAGCGGTTGGTCGGCTGCACGTCGCCGGTCACGGTCGCCTTATCGCCGTTGATGGTGGGGCGCGTGAGGTCGACGGTGACGCGGAACTCATTGGAGGCGACGCCTTCGTTGCCGACCTGGTCGAAGCTCGAGACGCTCCACTTCCAGAGACCTTCCTCCGGGAGCGTGATCTGCACGACGTTGCGCTCCAGGTTGTTGACGTCCTCGGGCGCCTTGTTGATGATCCGCTCGAACGGCTTGAGGCTGCTGCCCGGGGGCGGCGAGATCTTCCAGCGGAACTTGCGGATGCCGCTGACGTTGCCCCACTTGAACTTGAGGATGGGAGTCTTCGAGAACGTGTTGTCGGCCGGCTCGATGAGCGCAGGCGGCTTGACGTCGTTGATGTCGACCGTGACGCGCCGCGCAATGGAGGTGACGTTGCCGGCGCGGTCGATGGCCCGGATGGTGAAGCGGTAGAACTCGTCCAGGTTCTTCGGCTTCAAGAGCCGGTCCTCGCTCGGCAGGATGTCGTCGATGGTGAACTTGCGACGCTCGCGCACGGAGCCGGCGAATCCGGAATCCATCGAGCGCGATGTGGTGCGCGTGGCGTCGTTGCCGGGAGGCGGGTCGGTGATCTGCACCGGGTCGAGGATAGCGCGCGTCACCGGGATGATCGGATTGAGCTTGCCCGGGGTGATCTCGCCGGTCTGCTGGTTCTGCTGGGGCGGCTCGCCGGCGACCGGTCCCTGGGCGTTGACGACCTCGAGGAAGTACTCGACACGGTCGATGTCGGCGCCGCCTTTGAATGGATCGTTCTGGCCGCCGACCTGCGCGCCGAGCTGCGCCGACTTGTCGATCGCCACCCCGGTGATCCGGAACGGCCGCGCGCCGATGACGGGGCCGGCCACGACGCCCGTGGCGCCGACAGCCGCGGCGACCGACGTCGCCGTCTTGCCGAGCGCGTCCTTCAGGCGGCCGGGCTGACCGGCCAGCAGCGCGCCGTCGGGGAAGTTGTCGACCTCGACGTCGGGCGGGATGTTATCGATCAGGAAGAAGAACTGCGCCAGGTTGATGGTCGACTCCGCGTCGGGCTTCAGACCGAAGTACTGGCCCAGCCGGGCGGGCGACAGCGGGTTGATGTCGAGACTGTTGCCGGCGCGGTCGACCGGGTTGACCGCGATGGAGTAGATGCCGTCCATCGACCCGTCCGTCGGCAGCGTGCGGCTGCGGCCCGTGACCGGATCAGTGAACTCCAGCGCCACGCGGAAGCGGTCGTCCTTGGGGTTGAAGTCGTTGCGCGTCGGGTCGAGCGAGTTGGGGATATGGATGAACTTGAGCGTGCCGCGCAGCTTCGAAGGGAACTGGCCAGGCGTGTCGACAAAGCTCGAGGGGACCCGGTTCGGCTGGTAGGCAGCCTCGATGCGGGCGACCATGTTGGTCGCGTTGACGTCGATGCCGCAGCCGGCGTTGCCGTTGGTTGCCACCGGGTCGACGACGACCGTCTCGAAGAAGTTGATGGGGCCCGCGATCGCCTGGTTGACGACCGGGAAGGTGCGCTCCACGAACGGGTCGGTGTTGTCGATCTGGACCGGGAAGTCGAGAAAGGCCTGACGGCGGCTGCTGGTGGTGCTGACCGTGCCGATGTTGCCGGCGTTGTCCTTCGGCGTGACGCGCACGAAGTAGGTGCCGTCGTTGGCTCCGGTGCGCGGATCGATGGTCCCGGGCGGCACGAACTCCGTCGGCGCGGCGGGCACCGGGAACGGAAACTGGTCCGTCGCCACGGGCTGGCCGGGCTTGCGAATGTTGTTGAGCGTGATGGTCGCCGAGGTGCCCGGCGTGGTCGCCGCGGCGCGGTTGGGCGCGTCGGTGTCGAACTTGACGGGTACGGAGTTCGGGCCGCCGATCTGGCTGAAGAACTCCACGTTGGTCGCCGTCACGTTGAAGTCGGCGTCCCGGCTGCTGACGACGACCGCCGGGAACTCCCGCGTCTGAAGCGAGATGCATCCGGCGACGTGGACTGCGATCGACTCGGCGCTCACCGGCACCGTGTCGACCCGGAAGTTGATCGTCTTGGTGGAGCGGTTGCCGACCTTGTCGACCAGGTTCACGGTGATGGAGTAAGCGCCGTCGAGCGGCTCTTTGACGCCGTCGCCGTCGCGGTCGGTGAAGTTGGCGTTGGAGTTGGCGCTGCCCGTGAAGTCCGGCAGGTTGAGGAAGAGACCGGTCGGCGGCGAGACCGAGGGCGTGCCGGGGAGGTCGCCGGCAGGGCCCCTGACGCTGATGGTCAACCCGCTGCCGCTGGCCGTGCCCGTCGCGGCATTGGACACGTTGGAGAAATCGACTCCGCTGGCGAAGGTCTTGGTCGCGTCCGGACCGACGGCAGTGTTGAAGTCGTCGACGAACACCTGGATGGTCTTCGGGAAGGCGTCCTTGCCGACGACCTCGCCGTCCTTCGGAACGCTGACGAACTGGCCGGGCGGGGGCGGCTGCGGCAACCGGTTCAGATCGGGCGAGACGGTGTCCACGCTGAAAGCCTGCGCAAAGGTGGCGCTGGCGTCGTTCTGCGCGATGGGGTTGTTCGCCAGGTCGAAACCGAAGTCCGGCAGCGGCCCGTTGCCGTCGAAGGCACCCGTGATCTCCACGCGCGCCGGTCCGTTCTGCGCCTCCACCGGGATCACGTTGTACTGGAACGTGAAGACCGTGTCGTTGACCGTGCGGTCCGTCAGGATGGTCGCAGGAATCCTCGAGCCCGCATTCTGCGTCACCTGGACTTGCGGCGGCGACGCCATCTTCTCGCTCATCGTCACGCGCAGGAAGACGATCTCCTGGCCAACGAACGACTTGGCGCCCGGCGACAGCACCTGCCGGCGGTTGGCATCGCCATCGAAGCGGATGATCTCCAGCTGCTGAACCTTCGGCGCGGTCTTGTCGCGCACGAACTTGATGACGGTCGCCGCGCTCTTGTTCGGCGTCGTCGTCGAGTCCGTCATCTTGTCCTCGGCAACGATCTCGATGTTGATGTCGCCGTCGTTGATGCCGGCCAGGCTCACGTTGGCCGTGAACGTCCCCGAGGCCGCGTCGAGCTGCAGCGTCTGCGACTGGTTGTTCGACGTGTTCTTGAGCGTGATCTTGATGTCCGCCGCCGGGGAGCCGTTGTCCGGGTCGACCGCCGTGCCGACGATCGTGACCTGGTCTTCCTTGGTGATGAAGGTCTGGTTGTTGAACGGCGTGGGCGTGTTCGGCGGGTTCGCCCCCAGCGTCACGGACTGCAGCGTGATGACCGGCGGCTTGCTGTCGAACTGGATGAAGGCCGTGCCGTTCTGACCGCCCGTCTGGCGACTGTCGACGACCAAGTTGCACTTCTGCTGCAGCAGGACGACGCCGATCTGCTTGACGCCGTCGGTGTTGAAGCCCGCCAGCACGTTGCCCTGCTTGTCCGTCGGCAACGGCAGGAAAGTGGAGCCGTTCACGTCGGCGCCGTCGGTCTTGATGAGGTAGCTGCCGCTGTTGCCGTCGTGCTCGAACCCGATGTTGATCTGCGAGCGGTTCGTGCGGAACGGCTGGGCCTGCTGGAAGGCCTGCGGTTGCGTGATCTTCACCGATCCGGCCGCTTCGCCTGGAAGACACTGCGCGCCTGCCGGCGTGACACCGGCCACCAGCATCCAGACGAGCAGCAGCCAGAGAGCTCGGGATCTCGGTGCCTTGCGTGCCGTCTGCATTTTGGGTCGCCCTTCCGCGTTGTGAACCATGAAGCCGAATGCGCGGAGGCGTACCACCTCCGGAATCTCCTTCGACAAAAGCAGGGGTGCGGCTTAGGGATTTGTCTCCGGATCTGGACTCCCGCCGCATTCCGTGCTAGATTTCGCGCCCACTTCCGGGGTTTTCCAGGAGATCTCCTCCCGCGCGCGGTCGGCGCCTGGAACGGGAGGTCGCCAGCCGATGCTCACCGACCTGCTCTCGCTCTTGCGCTCCACCCGGTTCTTCCGGGAGCTGGCGGCTGCGCTCCAGGCAGGCGAAACGTCGGTCGCCCTGGCGGGTCTCCAGGGCTCGGCCTCGCGCTTGCTCGCGGCCACGCTGGCGCAAGATCGCCCCATCCTCTTCCTGCTGGATGACGAGGAGGCTGTCCGGGCAGCGGCCCAGGACCTCTCCACGGTGCTCGAGCCAGACAGGCTGCTCCCGTTCCCGGGACCGGATGTGCTGGAGCACGAGGTCCTCCCCCTGGGATGGTACGAGATCTCGCACCGCCTCAAGGTGCTCGAGGCGCTGGCCGAGGCACGCCCCGTCGTCGTGCCCGCCACGCCGCTGGCTGCGCTGTCGCTCACGATGGCTCCCGGCACCTTCCGCAAGGCCCGCCGCCCCCTACAGGTCGGCGCCGTCGTCGACCGCGATATGTTGCTCGGCCACCTCGATGCCCTGGGCTATGTGCGCGCGCCCAGGGTCGAGACCATGGGCGAGTTCTCCGTGCGCGGCGGCATCGTCGACATCTACGGAACTCTCTCCACTCGCCCCTTCCGGGTGGAGCTCTTCGGCGACACGGTCGAATCGCTCAGGCTCTTCGATCCGACGACCCAGCGGTCCGTGGGGCCCCTGCAATCGGCCACCATCGCCCCCGTCCGTGAGGTCTTGCCCCACCCGGCCCCCGGCTTCCTGACCAACGTGCAGCTGGACGAAAAGTCCGCCGCCCTGTTGCAGTCGATGAAGGCCGGCAAGCTCCCGAAGGGCGTGGAGCGGCTGCTGGCCCACCTGCCGCATGAGGCCTCATTGCTTCCCGTCCACTTCCCATCGGCCTCGCTCGTGGTCGACGCCACCAGCCGGCTGGCGCGTGACGTCGCCCGCGACATCGCCGAGAAGGCGTACGGCGAGCAGGCCTGGTCCGAGCTGGAAACAGTCCTCTCGGGTCTGGCCCGGGTGCGAGTCGGCCCGGGCGCCGAGGCCGCGCATGTCTTCTCCGTCGCCTGCAAGACCCTCCCGGAGTACTTGGGGAACCAGGACCGGATGCTCTCTGACCTGCGCGAGCGGGGAGAACAGGCGTTCACGCGCGTCGTCGCGGCGTCGACCCCGGGCGGCCGGCAGCGCCTGGCCGAGGTGCTGGGCGACGCGGGGCTGGAAGTCGTGCCGCGCGCCGGCTCGGTGACCGCGGTGGCGCTGGTCATGGCGGAGCTCGAGCAGGGTTTCGAGCTGCCCGAGGAAAAGCTGATCCTGGTCACGGAGAACGACCTCTGGCGCGACCGTCGCGCCAAGGAGCGCGACCCGGCCGCGGCCTCCTCCGGCCCCGAGACGGACGGCATGAAGTTCAGCCACTTCTCCGAGATCACCGAGGGCAGTCTGGTCGTCCACTACGAACACGGCGTGGGCCGCTTCCTCGGCCTCAAGGAGCTGCGCGTCGACGGCGTGCAGCAGGACTACCTGGAGCTCGAGTACGACCGCGGCGACAAGCTGTTCGTCCCGGTCAACCAACTCGATCGCGTGCAGCGCTACGTCGGCGTCAGCGACGAGGGTTCGGCGCGTCTGTCGAAGCTGGGCAGCGCTCGCTGGAGCCAGGCCAAGCACCGGGTCCGCAAGGAGGTCGAGGAGCTGGCCCGCAAGCTGCTCGAGCTCTACGCAAAGCGCGAGATGGTCCACGGCTTCGCCTTCAGCCCGGACAACACCTGGATGCAGGAGCTGGAGGGGCTGTTCCCGTTCACCGAGACGCCCGACCAGCTTCGCGCCATCGCCGAGGTCAAGACCGACATGCGCAAGGAGCGGCCGATGGACCGGCTGCTGTGCGGCGACGTCGGATACGGAAAGACCGAAGTTGCCGTGCGAGCGTCGTTCAAGGCGATCCAGGACGGAAAGCAGGTCGCCGTGCTGGTGCCGACTACCATCCTGGCAGAACAGCACTTCCACACGTTCAAGACCCGGATGGCAGCCTTCCCCGTCAACATCGGGTGCCTCTCGCGGCTGCGGACGCCGCAACAGCAGAAGCAGCTGGTGGCCGACGCCAAGATCGGAAAGGTGGACGTGCTGATCGGCACCCACCGCATCCTCTCGAAGGACGTGAAGTTCAAGGACCTGGGGCTGCTGGTCGTGGACGAGGAGCAGCGCTTCGGCGTGACCCACAAGGAGAAGATCAAGGGCTTCAAGGAGTCGGAGGATGTCTTGACGATGACGGCGACGCCGATCCCCAGGACGCTCAACCTGGCGATGTCCGGCGCGCGCGACATCAGCGTCATCACGACCCCGCCGCCCGGGCGGTTGCCCATCAAGACTTACGTGCTCGAGTACGACGAGCAGCTCGTCAAGGGTGCGGTAGAGCGCGAGCTGGAGCGCGGCGGCCAGATCTACTACGTCTACAACCGCATCGACTCCATGGACGTGGCCTCGGCCTGGCTCAAGAAGCTGGTGCCGAAGGCGCGGATCCGGTGCGGCCACGGCCAGATGGACCGCCAGGAGCTCGAGGACCTGATGAACGACTTCTACGCGGCGAAGTTCGACGTCCTCATCTCCACCACCATCATCGAAAGCGGCCTCGACGTCCCCAACGTCAACACCATCGTGATGCACCGCGCCGACGCCTTCGGCCTCGCGCAGCTCTACCAGCTCCGCGGGCGCGTCGGCCGCACCAGCCGCCAGGCGTACGCCTACCTCTTCTACCCGTCGAAGTCGAGCCTCTCGGGGATGGCGTTCGAGCGGCTCAAGGCGCTGGAAGAGCACACCGACCTGGGCAGCGGATTCAAGATCGCGATGCGCGATCTCGAGCTGCGCGGCGCCGGCAACATCCTGGGCGCCGAACAGCACGGATTCATCGACGCCGTCGGCTTCGAGCTCTACACCCGCCTGCTGCGCGAGGCCGTGGCCGACTTGAAGGGCCAACCGCAGGAGGCCCCGCGCGAGCTGACCAAGCTGGAGCTGCAGATCGACTGCTACATCCCGGCCGGCTACATCGCCGACATCGACAGCCGCATCACGCACTACCGACGGCTGGCCGAGGTCACCAGCGAGGACGAGCTGCAGGCCAACATCCAGGAGCTCAAGGACCGCTACGGCAAGCCGCCCGAGAAGCTCGACACGCTCTTCCGCCTGATGCGAGTCAAGATGCGCGCCACCGATTCCGGCGTCGCCGGCATGCAGCAGAAGGAAGGCCGCGTCTTCCTCAAGTTCCCCGAGGGCGCCGGCTACCAGGTGCCGGGCGCGGCCAGTGCGCCCCCCCCGAAACCGGCGCCGACCGTTACGGCGACCGGCCGGGTCGTGGCGCCGCCCCCCGAGCCGCCAGCACCGCCCCCACCCGATCCGGATCGGGCCGCTTCCTTCATGGAGTGGCTGGCGCACGTGCGCCGCACCGCTGGCCCCGCCTTCCGGGTCGAGGACGGTTCCACGTTCAGCATCTTCCTAGGCCCCCGCAAGAACCTGGATGTGCTGCGGCTCCTGGAGGACCTGTTCCGCATCGAGCGCCCCGCCTCCGAACGCCGCCTGGCCGCCCCTCCCCCGCCGCCCAAGTCGCTCAACCTCAAGGCGCGAAGGCTGTAGCCACCAAAGGATTCCGTGGCGTCTACCTGTACCGGGTTTTCACCCGGTGCCTACGGGCCGCTCTTCTTCGGGGTTCCGATCCCGTGCGGCCACTTCCGGTAGGCTTCCCACCAGGTCTCCCACGCCTCCAGACTGGCGCCCAGGTTCTGCACGCCGGTGATCTTTTCCAGGGCCCGCGCGGCGACTTCGGCGCGGCCGTGGTCGCTGTAGCCGAGCATGTCGATCAGGGGACGGATGGCGCGGACGTCCCCCATGTCACCGAGCGCCACGGCGGCGCGTTCGCGCACGAACGGATTGATATCGCGCAGCGCCGGGATGAGGGCATAGACGGTCGGCTCTCCGGGATAGCGTGCCAGCTCCTGCACGGCAGCCTGTCGCTCGAGGGGGTAGCCGTCCTTGTCCAGGAGCTTCGCAGTCTCCTCGACGCGGTCGAAGCGCCCGTTCAGATGCTTGGATTCCACCAGGGGTCCGCCCTTCCCCAGACGAAACTTGACCGTGAGCCCATCCGGCACTTCCTGCGGAACCGAAGGGTGCTCGAAGGCCTCGCGCGTGTCCTTCAAGTGGAAGGGATTCTCCTCGGCCGCCACCGCGCACGGCGCCAGCGCCAGCACGCACCCGAGCAGAATCCGTTTGCCCGACCTCACGCCCTGCCCAGTTAAGGCGCCCAAAGAAATGGGGCAACTCGACTTGCCCCAAAAAGATTTTGGGGCAAGTCGAGTTGCCCCATTTTCGCGCCTCGCGGCTCGCTGCCACGTCCTGCCGGAGAAAACCGGGGACACACGACCTATTTTGAAAAAATAGGTCGTGTGTCCCCGGTTTTCTTCCCGAGCTTGCCGGGTTGGAGTGGGACGTGGTACGAGTGGGGCTGCATGACGGTCCGCGGTCGAGCAGCCAGCCCCGGAATTGCGGCCGGCGTTGTCCTGCTCCTGGCGGGGACCTGGGGACTGGCGGCGACGGAGCCAGCGGTGACGGCCTCGGGCGGGAGCGAGGCGGCCGGCGCGTTCCGGCTGGCGCGCATTCCGTACTCGGGGGCGCGCGGGCTGTACAAGGACGCCCAGGGATTCCTGGAGGCGCTGGCCCGGCGCTTGAGGGCAGGCAAGGCCTCCCTGGTGCTGGCACCCGACTACGAGGGGGCGGTCGACCGGCTCCGCGCCGGCGAGGCAGACGCCGCCTGGCTGGGGACGCTGGCCTACGCGCAGGCCCGCGCCCGCGGGGTGGAGTTGACCCCGCTGGTCTGCCCGGTGCGCAGGACGGGCCGCACCTACACCGGCCTCGTCATCACCCACCGGGACGCCCGGATCTACTCGCTGGCCGATCTCCGAGGTCGCCGCTTCGGCTTCGTGGATCACGACTCGGCCAGCGGCTATCTCTTCCCGAGGCTGATGCTTGAACAGGCAGGCGTGCGCGTACCCGCAGAGCTGAAGACTTTGCGCCCCGGCGAGCCCGACTTCCTAGGCAATCACGCCAACGTCGTACTGAACGTGCTCTTGCGCAAGGTGGACGCGGGCGCCATCTACGAGGGCGCCGCCGAGGAAGCGGTCAGCAACGATCCCGTGCGGCTGGCTGCGCTGCGAGTGCTGGCCCGCACGGAACCGATCCCGGGCGAACCGATCGTGGTCCTGGCTTCGGCGCCGCAGGAGCTCAAGGACCGTATCCGCGGCGCCTTCCTCGCGCTCTTCCAGGACCACGCGCTCAAGTTCGAGGATGTGCTCGGCTTCGCGCCCGTGCGGGACTCCGACTATGACTACGTGAGACGGCTGGTCTCGAGGACATCCGATGGCGTCCGGTGAGGGCGGCATGGGTCTGCGGCTCCAGTTCTCCCTCTGGATTGGCTTCCTCCTTTCACTCGTACTGGGTCTTCTCGCCTACACGGTCTACCGCCACGAGAAGAGCGTCCTAACGGAGAGCCTCGAGGCACGCGGCAGCAGCCTCACTCAGATGTTCGCGCGCTTCCTGATCGACCCGGTGTTGAAGCAGGACTTCGTCCAGATCCAGCAGCTGATCCTGGAAGGTCGCGAGCATCGCCTTTACCAGCACGCCACGCTCATCGACGCCGAGGGCAACATCCTGGCCCACACGACCCCCACGTTTCAGGGCCGCAAGCTCGCCGACACGCCCTTCGTCGAGCGCATCGGCGCGCCGACGGGAAGCCTCAAGGACGCGGCAGGCCGCGATCGCTCCGTAGCCGCCTACGTCGCGGCCATCCGCGACGCCGACCGGCGCTCCGAGGTGCTCATCCAGAAGTTCGCAGAGGACACGCGCCGCTGGATGGAGTTCTCGACCGCCGTGGCGCTGGAGCACGGCAAGGACGTCAACGCGTTCCTGCGCGTCGGCCTGGAGATGGGGCCCGCCATCGACGCCGTCGTCCGCGAGACCCAGCGCCGGCTCCTGAAGCTCTTCCTGCCGGCCATCCTCCTCGGCATTCTCCTGTCCACCTTCCTTGCCCGCTACATCGCGGGGCCCATCCGCCTCGTGGTCGCCAGCGTCCGGCGCATCGCCGCCGGCGACTACGGCCGGCGCGCCTGGGTCGACGGCCCGCGCGAGCTGACGGTGCTGGCCGAAAGCGTGAACCAGATGGGCTCGGAGATCCGGCAGCGCATCACCGAGATCGACGACGCTCGCAAGGAGCTGGACCGCAAGTACTTCGAGATCAAGGTGCTCTTCGAAGTCTCCAAGGCGATGAACTTCAAGAGCTACTCGCCCGAGCTGCTCACCTATCTGCTCGACATGATCCTCGACGCCCTCAATTCGAGCTGGGCCTCGATCATGATGCTCGATGAGGAGGCCGACAAGCTCAGGACCCAGCACGTGCGCGGCGGAAGCTGGGACCCGGCGCTGGCCCCGCAGATCGCCATCGGCGAAGGCATCGCCGGCCGGGTCTTTGCCCGCGGAGAGCCGATCGTCTGCAACCTGGGCCACCTCGATCCCCAGTTCGCAAGTCTCCCCGGTCAGTCCAAGGAGTTCGAGCAGTCCATCCGCCAGCTCATCTGCGTCCCCCTCCTGGTCGAGAACAAGCCGATCGGCGTGATCAACGTCGTCAACAAGAAGGACGGCAGCGAGTACAACGACAGCGACCTGAGGCTGTTGGTGGCGCTGGCTTCCCAGGCGGCGCGCAGCCTGGAGAACGCACGGCTCTACAGCGAGACGATCCGAGAATCGAAGACCGGTCTCTTCGTGCCCAGCTACTTCTCCGCCCGCGTCGGCGACGAGATCGCCAATGCCCGCCGGTTCAAGGAGGAGTTCAGCCTGCTGATGATCGACATCGACTTCTTCAAGCAGGTGAACGACAACTACGGCCACATGGTCGGCGACGAGCTGCTCATCAAGGTCGCCCACTTCATCCTCGACACGGCCCGCGACTCGGTCGACGTGGCATGCCGCTTTGGCGGGGAGGAGTTCGCCATCCTGCTTCCGCGCACCGACCGCGCCGGCGCGATCACGTATGCCGAGCGTCTGCGGCGCCTGACCGAATCCTCTACCGCAGACGCGGACCGCAACCTCCCAGCCGTGACGATCAGCGTCGGCATCGCCACCTACCCGGCCGACGGCCAGCACTACGCGTCGCTCATCGAGCAGGCCGACCGGCGGCTCTACCAGAGCAAGGAAACCGGCCGTAACTGCGTCACGGCGTAGCGCCCGGCGCGAGGGCCCGGAGAGCCCACGAGCGCGGCGGGGCATCCTTCGACAGGCTCAGGATGAGCGAGGGCTGGGGCTGGGGCTGGGGCACGGGTTCAGCGCTCCAGGATCAGGCTGGCGGGGCCGAGCTCAACTCGCGAGGAGTCCCCGGAGAGCGCTTCGGTGATCGAGCGCATCGCGCGGCTGGTGACGTGGCTCAGGTTGCGGATGGCGGGCGCGCCGAGAAACTCGGGGAGGCAACCGGTGCGGACGGCGAGCTCCAGGCGGCCGCAGGCCAGGAAGGCGGGGTCGAGTTCCACCAGGAACGTGGCCTCGTGGTCGAGCGTGATCGGGTGCTTCTGCAGGTAGATCGCCTGCTCGAGCGGCGGCTGGTCCGGCGCGAAGCGGCCGCGGACGTGCACGCGGGTGTAGCGCAGGGGAGTCGTGTACTGGGCATGAAGCCGCAAGACGATGCGCCGGGCGGAAGCGACCGACGGCAGCTCGACCGCGGCGGTCGCCAGCGGTGAGGTGGCCGTGCCGGCGCTGCAGTCGTTATGACAGGGCGGGATGTCGAACCATCGAGCACTCTCCAGCAACGGCACGGTGGCCAGCGCCGCCACGGGGGTGTTCGCGTCGAGGACGGACTTGACGCCCCAGGGCACCCACGCCTCGACCTCGGCGCCGCCGGTGCCGATGGAGACGAGGAAGAGCCGGGCCCTGTCCAGCTCGAAGCCGACCTGCCGCAGCGCGACGAGCGTGCGGCGCTGAGAGACGGGCAACCTCAAATCCGCCGAACCCGGCAATGCGAAGTACGGGTCGAGCGAGCGAATGGCCTTGACGGGGCCCATCGCACCCAGGAGCTCCAGCAACCGCGGCGTCACCTGCTGGGCGGGCAGCTTGTGGACATCGCAGAGGGCGGCGCCCACAGCAGCGGGGAAGGCCTCCAGCGAGCGCACTTCGCCCGCGACATTCTCCAGAACCTCGGTGGCGGAGCCCGCGAACGGGCCGTGGCGCAGCTCGCTGCCCTCGCGGCTGCGCAACGCTATCGAGAACCTTCCAGCCAGGTCGATCCCGGCCCTATGGAGTCGATGAATCTTTTGGCTCTCCGACCACTCGGGCTGCCCGCCGGTCTCCTCCTCGAGCCTGGCCTGGGCGCTGGAGGCAAGAGTGAAGCGCACCGACCTGACCCGGCCCGCCGGCGAGAGCTCGAAGGTGACCAGCTCCGGCGCGGGCGTAAGAGCGGCGCGGACCGCGCGTCCGGCCGAAGCCGCCGGAGCGCCCTGGCCGCCGCGCTCCTGGCGCGGAAGAGCCTGCGGCGACGGCACCACCTGCCAGCCGTTCTGCCATGCCGCGCCAGCGAACGCCAGGACGGCCAGCACCGCCACCACCGCGAGCCCCCGCAGCCAGCGCCTGCCCGCCTGCGGCTCGCCAGCCGGCACCCGGGCCTCCTGTGTAGGGAGCCGCACGGTCCCCGTGGGCGGCCGCGGCTTCGCGGGCAGCGGAGCGGGCTGGACCGCCGAAGCTCCGGGAGGCGCCTCGGCGGCAGCGGCCCGCGCCGGGGCCGACGAATCGCCCAGGATGGTCCCCAGGCGCGCGGCGACGAGCGCCGCCGAGGCCGGCCGGTCGCCCGGCCCCTTCTCGAGCATCTCGAGCACCAGCGCCCTCAGCTCCTCCGGCGCATCCGGAGCCGACGGAGGAAACGAATCCACATGCACCGTCAACTGGAGGTTGAGCGCCTCCAGCGTGGAGCCGCCCCTGAACGGGTTCTCACCCGTGAGCAACTCGTAGAGCACGACCCCGAGCGAGTAGATGTCCGACAGCGCATCGCATTGGCCGCTGTGGCAATGCTCGGGCGCCGAGTAGGCAGGCGTGCCGATGTACTCGCCGTCGGCAGTCAGCGTGCTCCCCAGCTCCCGGCTGAACCCGAAGTCGAGGAGCTTGGCCTCGCCGTCGTCGCCGATGAGCACGTTGCCGGGCTTGAGGTCGCGGTGGACGATCCCCTTGCCGTGCGCTTCGGCCAGTGCCTCCGCGAGCCGCCGGGCGATGGCCGCCGAATCGCGCCACGACAGCGAGCGCTTCTCTTCCAGGACGGTGGCCAGCGTCCGCCCCTGCTCGTAGGCGTACGTCATGTAGAGCCGCTCACCCGCCGTGCCGAAGTCGAGCAGACCGACGATGGCCGGATGGCGCAGCCCCGCAAGCACGCGCGCTTCCCGCAGGAACCGCTCGCCCATCTCGGGGTCGTAGCGCGAGAGCACCTTCACGACCACTCGCCGGCCCAGGCTGGTCTGGCGTCCCAGGTAGACGACGCTGGTGGCGCCGCGCCCCAACCAGCGCTCGAAAGCGTAGGTCACCAGCAGCAACGGCGGCAGATCGGCCTTGGCGGCGTCGCCCGGTAGGCCTCGCGAAGTCGTCACGGCTCGGGCAGCTCGCCGTCCGGGATCGACGCCAGCTTGCGCTTCAGCGTCGTCAGCGCGATTCCGAGCAGGCGAGCTGCAGCGGACTTGTTGCCACCCGTGCGCCGCAGCGCCGCCAGGATCGCCTCGCGCTCGGTCTGCTCGAGCGTCTTGCCCGAGGCGTCAGCGGCCGGCACACTCGCCACGGGCGCCAAGGCAGCAACGGGATCGACCGAACCCGCGGGCGAAGCCGCAACGGCACCCGGCAGGTCGAGGTCGCGCGGGGTGGCCCTTCGGCCGCGCGCGACGATTCCGAGCCGCTCGATCGTGTTCCTCAGAGCGCGCACGTTCCCGGGCCAATCGTGACGCGCGAGGCACTCGAGCACGTCCGCTCCGAGCTCACTGTCGGCCGCGAGCTTGGCCGCGAAGTGGCGGACCAGACCCGGCACATCCTCACGGCGCTCACGCAACGGCGGCAGCTTCAACCGCACCACCGCGATGCGATGATAGAGGTCCTCCCGACAGCGGCCGGCGCGCACTTCGTTCTCCAGGTCGCGGTTCGTCGCGACGACCACGCGCACGTCGACGGGGTAGGTTCGGTCCGAGCCGACCGGCGTCACCTCGCGGCTCTCCAGCGCCCGCAGCAGGTTCGGCTGCAGCGTCAGCGGAAGCTCCCCGAACTCGTCGAGGAAGAGCGTCCCACCGTCGGCCCTGCGGAAGGCTCCCTCGCGTGACTCCGCCGCGCCCGTGAAGGCCCCCTTCGCGTGCCCGAACAGTTCGCTGCGGATCAGGTCCGGACTGGTCGCCGCAGCGTCGAAGACGACGAGCGGGCCCGATCGCCCGGAGAGCTCGTGGATGGCGCGCGCTGCCAGCTCCTTGCCCGTGCCCGATTCGCCCTGGATCAACACGGGCGCCGGTGTCGGCGCCACGGCCCGTATCAGCGCGTAGAGCTCCCGCATTCGGGAGCTGCCGCCCACCAGCGGGCCCAGGCCGTCCTCCTCGCGCATCACGGCATAGTGGTTCTCGGTGCGGGACTTCAGCTCCAACACCGTCTCGCCGACCTGGATGCGGCTGCCCTCCTTGGCGTATCCCTCCCGCACCCGCACGCCGTCCAGCAGCGTACCGTTGCTGCTGCCCAGGTCGGTGACGAGCCAGCCCGACGGCGTCTGCTCCAGACGCGCGTGGTTCCGGGAGACCGTCGTGTCCTTGAGCACCAGATCATTGCCCTGGGCCGTCCCGATCCGGATCGTCGAGAGCGCGAAGTCCCGCTTCCGCCCGCGCTCAGGGCCCTCGACGACCGTAAGCCGCAGCCCGGGCAACTCGATCAGGGTCGCCCATGAATCGCCCATCCGCACCCGGCGCGTGCAGTCTCCGTCCTTCACCGATGCCCCTGCCACGCCCCCGATCCTAGAGGCCTCGACCGCGGATCGCAACGCCCGGCTGCTGGGCAATCGATCAGAGCGCCAGGCGCATTGCCAGCACACCCTCCAGCTCGTCGAACATCACGATGTTGACCGAGCCCGACCCGCTGGCGATGTAGAGATGCCTGCAGGCCGCCAGCATCGCACGCTTGGAAGCGACGAGCTTCCAGCTCCGGGCATCCTTGCTGGCATAGAGGAAGAGGCTGGGCTTCACGCGCGTGCCTACCGCCGCCGCGTCCAGAAAGGCGAGGAAGCATTGCTTGCCGTCCGTCACCAGGCCCGGGTCGGAGCAGACCCAGCTGGGGGGAGGCTCCAGCTTGGCTGGCGCCAGAGTGGCCATGGCGTCAGAGCTGGACCTGACGTTCATCGTGGCCGACACCTCGTAGGCCGCAATGATAGCGCCTCCGAGTTGCGCCAGGTCGTACGCTCCCATCTCCTTCTCGGGCGGGCCGAAGGAGCGCAGCCGCTCCCACACGCCCAGCTCGGGCCGACCGCACCAGGAGTACACACCCTGCTTGAGCGGGTACGCGGCCGCCGACCGAGCCACCCAGAGGAGTCCGGCCCCGCTTTCGAGCAGCTTCTGGTCGACCACCGACTTCCCGGCATCGCCCATCTCGGGGCCCGGCGCGCGCAGCAGCTGACGACCTGTCGCGATCTCGTGCTCCACGTACTCGAGCTCGGTCCGCCCCGCCGAGACCGAGGACGCGATCATCGCCCGCAGGAGGCCGTCCGCGGTCATCAACACCGCCGGAGGCCGGCTCCCGGCCGGAATCGAAAACGGAGCCAACCACTCCATCGAGCCCTTTTGCCGCCGCGTCACCCAGAGCTCCTGCCCGCCCTTGTCATACCCGCACCAGGCCGCGACCACCGCCCCGCCGCTGGCGAACAGGTGGACGTCCGTGATCTCCTTGGCGACCCTCCCCACGACCAGCGGCTCGAACCAGGTCTCGCCACCATCCGAGCTCTCTGCCAGCCATGCCGCGGCGCTCTTCTCGCCGTTGAAACCCGCCAGCACGAAGACCGCGTCGCCGTCCTGGGCGATGTCGACGAACACGTGCGTCAGCAGCGACTTCGGCCTCTCCTCGCGCGGCTTCAGCCTGGACGCGAACGTCGTCTCGGGCGACTGGATGCGAAAGAGCTGTACGGCCTCGGCGGCTGCCGCGAGCGGCATCGTCCGGACCGGTATCGCGGCCTCGGGTCGACCAGCGGGCCGGGCGATGTAGGCACGGTCCGGCGTCAGGCCGGACATCGAGAGACCCATGGCGCCCCGGGCAAGCTGCAGCACCGCGCCCTTGTCGGTGGCGACGTCGACCAGCTCCACGCTGCAGTCCCGCTCGGCGGGCGAGGCCAGGTGGATGCGGATGCGATCCCCGCCAGCCGTGACCCGCTGGATCGGGGCCGGCCACGGATCGGCCAAGACCGCGGCGGCCTCGGCGGGCGCACCGCCAGCCTCGAGCCGACCGCGCAGGACCGCCAGCCCGCCCTGCTGCCGGATGAATCCCGCGGCCGCCAGCAGGACCGCGATCACGGCCAGGAGAGCAACCGGCAGAACCCAGCCGCTCCGAATGGGCGCGGTTGGCGCCGGCGACAGCGGCTCCGCGGCCGTGATGACACCCGAGCTGCTCTCCAACGCGAGCCGGTAGGAGTCGCTCGGAAACTGCTGCCGCAGCTTGTCCAGTCTGCGGATCAATCCCGGCAGCGGCGGCCGGGACGCGGGCTCCGGCGCCAGGCAGTCGACAATCAGGCTGTCCAGCTCGGGCGGCAAGTCAGGCGTCATGCGGGAAGGCGCCGGCAGCGGGACGGCCACCTTCCCGGCCGCCTGGTCCCTCCTGAGCTGCTCCAGCGGCTTGCAGGGGCCAGCCACCAGCTCGAAGAGCACCACACCGAGCGAGTAGACGTCCGAGGCCGGGCTGGCCTTGCCGCCGGTGATCACCTCGGGAGCGATGTAGCCGGCCGTTCCGAGGACCATGCCGCGCTGGGTGTCGACCTGGGCCAGCTTGCGCTCGCTGGTCGCAAGGCCAAAATCCCCGACCTTTACCTCGCCCTTTGCGCCGAGGAAGACGTTCTCGGGCTTCAGGTCGCGGTGCACGACGCCGGCCTGGTGCGCGTGATGCAGCCCCCGCGCCACGGCGGCGACGATCTCCAGCACGCGCGGCAAAGGCAGCAGCCCCGCCGCCTTGTGCATCTCGGCGCGCAGGCTGCCGCCTTCCAGGTGCTCCATCGCGATGAACGCGCGCTCGCCGGCGAACTCGGCGTCGTAGACGGCCACCACGTTCGGGTGGGTGAGCCGGAAGAGGAAGTGGGCCTCGTTGAGGAATCGCCGGCGTGCTTCCTCCGTCGGAAAGAGGCCTGTGGCCAGCAGCTTCAGGGCCACGCGCCGGTTGAGGCTTGACTGTTCCGCCAGGAAGACAGTGCCTCCGCCGCCCACCGCAAGTTTGCGAATGATCCGATAACCCGGGACCTGAATCACGCATCGATCCTACCAGCCGGCCCGAGCCCGCCGGTACGCGCGGGCGTCGAAAACAAAAAGTCCCGGGCCCCGGCAGATGCCAGGCGCCCGGGACGATGCGGGGTCGACGCTATTCGCCGGTGGTGAGATCGGACTGCTTGACCTGGTACTCGGGGGCCGTTTCGCCCTGAACTTCGGAAGGCTGGTTGAAGGCGCTCCAATCGGTCCGGGTGTCGCTCGCGGCGACCTTGTCGCCGCCGGTGAGGTTGGCCGCGCCGTCGGTGCTGGCGGATCGCTGGCCGGCCTCGCGACCCAGCATGTAGCTGTCGACCAGCTTGTCGTCCTCGATCTTGGCGGCGCGGCTCTGAAAGCCGTTGGCGGTCGTGCTCGCGGGGCGGTCGGCAGCGGAGGCGGACTCGGTGGCCTGCCGGGGCGTGCCCTTCAGGGGCGTCCTCACGCCGGCCTGCGTTGGCGCGGCGATGGCGTTTCGGACGCGGCCGGCGACGTTGGCGGCCGGGTTGCTCTGGCCCACGCGCAGGGCGCTGGCGGCGTTCTTGGCGGCGTTGCCCGCCGTGTTGGCTCCCGGCAGCTTGACGCAGCCCGTGGACCCGACCGAGAAGACCAGCATCCCACAGATTCCCAGCAGCTTCGCGAACCTCATCGTCATCTTCTTCTCCTTTGCTCCGTCGACCCGGCTTTTTCCGCGCCCTCCCTCGAGCAGCCGGCGTGCCAGGTTGCATGACGCACCTCGGAACTCGTGTCCTGGAGCGATGAGTCGCGATTCCTGCGAGGTCGACTTCCGGCCGCCCGCCCATCCGGCGGCCCGGTGACCGGTCCGTTTCGCTCCGACCGGGTGGGCCGAAACGCTCAACCGACCCGCTCTAGCCGAGCACGCCCGCGGCGGCGATGGGCGACCTGCGGCGGCTGAAGAAGCCGAGGTCGAGCAGATTGCGGGTGTACGGCAGACGGACCAGGAGGGGCGTGCGATCGTGGTCGAAGCCATCGCGCACGGCCTCGACCAGCTCGGCCATCAGGTGGCCGATGACCGGCGCGCCCTTGAACCAGGCGCCGCTGGTGCCGACCGCGACGAAGTAGCCGTCCAGGTCCGTGCGATCGAGGATCGGGTGCCAGTCGGCCACGGTGACGTCGTAGACACCGACCATCGGCCTGGGCGAGCGCAGCTTGGCGCCGGGCAAGCGCGCGGCGGCGCCGGACAGCTTGTCCTTGCGGAACGCGGCGCTGACGACGGGATCGACTCGGTCGGGATCGGCCTGGTAGTCCAGCTCGTCACGCGGGTCCAGACTGCCCACGCGAAACCTGTGAGCGTCGGGCTTGCAGTACCAGCCGCCCGGCAGATCGGCCAGCACGGGCAAGTGGGTGGGCGCGTGCATCAGTCCGGGCGCGGGCCCCTCGAGGAGCTGCTGGCGAACAGGCGCGGTCGCCAGAGCCAGGGGCGAGCGTGCCATCAGGTTGATCTGTCCGGAGTGGGGGCCGCCCGCATTGACCACGACGGGCGCCGAGATGGCCGACCCCGAGGAGGTGACAACGCCGGTGACCTGTCGAGCGACGCCTGTTGCGGCGGAGAACCGCGAGGTCACCTCGGTGACACGCGTGCCGAAGAGGAAGCGCGCGCCGGCTGCCTCGGCGGCCACGCGCAAGTTGTGAGTGGCCAGCGCCGGGTCGTCGACGTAGCCACCTTCGGGCTCGTAGAGGCCATTGAGAGTCGAAGGCTCTTCCGGGATGTGGAGCTGCGGAAAGCGGCCGGCAAGGCGGCCGGCGTCGAGAAGCTCGGCCTTGGCCCCGACCGTTTCCATCATGTGGGCCAGGGCCGGAAGACGCGGCGCGGGCCCACCGAGAAGCCAGAGAACGCCGACCTCCCTGAAGAGCGCCATCCCGCGGGGGTCCTCGACGCCGAGAAACTCGGGCCACTGTTGCCAGACGCGGAGCCCCTCCAGCGCCAGCGCCACGGCCGGCGCGTGGAGGAAGCGCTGGCGGATGACCGCCGTCGACAACTTCGTGCTGCCTTGACCGCAGTCCTCGGCCCTGTCGACGACCAGCGGCAGGTAGCCGCGGCGGGCCAGAGCCAGCGCAATCGAGCAGCCGACGACGCCTGCGCCGACCACGACGCAGTCGGGTTTCGCCTGACCGCGCCGGCGATCGTGACGGGAGTCGGCCGGAAGATACGACATCGGCCCCGGAGTATAGCAGCAGGCTCGCCCCTGGCGGCGCGTCAGAAGGAAAGCCGGACGCGCTGGCCGCGGATCTGGGAGGATTCCCGCCAGAGAGCCAGCCAGGTCTGGCTCGCGGGATCGTAGGCAGCGGTGGCGAGATCCTGCTCGGCGGCGCCGCTGGCGACGAAGAAGTCCTGGTCGCTGCTCACGGGGATGCCTGAGCCGTCATGGTGGAAGAGGTGCCCCAGGATGTCGAGCGAGGAGTTGCTAGTGCGGGCGTCCTGCCAGGTGACGAGAAAGCGGTCGATTCCCGTGGCATACGACACGCGCGGCAGGTCTGCCTGAAAGCGCTGGTCGGTCACCGTCGTGAGGTTGCCGGTGGAGGCGCCGGTCTCGCTCAGGCTTTGCCGGACGATCTTGCGGTTTACGCCCGTGGCATTCTCTCGCCAGACGGTCAGGTACTGGAATCGCTGGGTGTTGAAGGCGATGTGGGGGGCGATCGGCTCGCTCGAGGCGCTCGGGCTCAGGCCTCCGGTCTGGAGTGTGGCAACGATCTCGTTTGCAATGAACTGGACCCCCACCCGGAAGACTCGCGAGTTGGTGGGAGGACCCGCATTCCAGACGACCTGCCACTGGTCGAGGCTGGAACTGTAGGCTACGGCCGGGCGAGCCCGCCGATCGAATTCGGGCACGGCGCCGTTTGCATCGAGTTGTTTTGCGGCTGCCTGGGGTGCCCCGTCACTGTTGACCACCCGCGCGAAAAGCCTGTAGGTCGTCGCGCCCGTGCCTGTTGGCTTGGCAAAAACCACCAGGTACTTGCTGCCGTCCCGGTTCCCCGCGATCGCCGGCAGCACGCAGTCCTTCGAGGTCGCTGGCGTGTCTGAGGACTCCGCCGTGATCGTCACCGGCAGCGCGTCCGTGATCAGATTGAGATTGTTACCCTCGCGGCGAACTCGGCGGCCCATGATGCTGCGCGGACCGGTCGACGGAAACGGCGTCTCCTCCCAGACTACGAAGAGCTCGTTCTTGTCGCCTTCGCGCGCGGCCACTGCCGGATTCCGCACGAGCCGGTTGCTCGATGAGACCTGGACTCCGACCGTCTCCAGCCGGGTGCCGTTGGAATCGAAGCGCACCGGCTTCCCCGTGATCACGTTGGAGAGCCCGGAGCTCACGCTGCCGTCTTCCCAGAACGCGACGTAGGCCCGTTCGGCGGTGTTCTGGGAGGCGTAAACCACGACCGGACTGGATGCGGCTCGCGTCCCGTCCGTGACGTTGAACGGGTCGCCCTGCAGGTGCGGCCGACTGCCGCTAGACCCGCCGTCGCTGGTGCCGTCGCCCGTGGAGGTGCTGGTGGTCGTGATGTTGCCGAACGTCGTCAGCTTGCAGCCCGAGTTGACGAAGAAGAACGTCGCCAGCGCCGCCACGCACGCCACCGCCTGCCACCCCCCTCGTCCGGTCTCACTCCTCAAGCCTCACTCCTCACCCCTCGAGCCTCACCCCTCAAGCCTCTCTCCTCGAGCCTGCCTCATGCCATCTCGTTCAACTCGCGGATCTGCTGCATGGCTCCCAGCGCGGCCACGCGCACGTCCCTGTTCTGGTCCTTCTGGGCGTTGCGCAGCGCCACCATCGCGCTGACGTCGCCGATGTTGCCGAGCGCCATGGCGGCCTTCTCGCGGACCTCGTAGTCGCGATCGTCGAGCAGGCCGATCAAGGGCACCACGGCCCCGCGCTCTCGCAAGTTCCCGAGCACGGTCGCCGTGTTGGCCCGCATCGCCCGCGCGCGGTGCGCGGTGGCGTCCAGCAGCGCCGGCACCACGGTCGGCGCGGCCGCCCTCGACAGCAGCTTGATCGCGCTGGCCTGGATCGCCGGGTTGGCGTGCGCCAGCGCATCGACCAGGCTGGCCACGGCGGTCTCGCCCATGTCGCGCAGCGTCTGGAACGCCTGCGTCTTGACCCAGAGATCCGGGTCGTCCATCGCCTCCAGCAGCGGCACCACGGCCTTCACGTCGCCGATCCGGCCCAGCGCCCGCACGCTCGCCTGTCGCACTTGCGGGTTGGTGTCGCGCAGCATCTGGATCAGCGGGTCGACCGCCTTCTTGCTCCCGAGCTTGCCGAGTGTGTTGACGATCGATTCCCGCACCTGGCTGGACGTGTCCCGCAGACCCGCCACCAGAACCGGCACGGTCCTCACCGACTCCAGGCTCCCCAGCGCCCGCGCGGCCGCCACGCGCACCTCGGTGGCGCGGTCGTGCAGCGCCGAGCCGAGCACGTTGAGCGACCTCTCGTCGGGCATTCGCGCCAGCACCTCCACGGCGCGCTTGCGCACCTTCTCGCTGACGTCCTTCGTGGCGTTCGTCAGTACGTCGAAGACCTCGCGGATGCCGATCCGGGACAGCGCCACCACCGACGCGAACCGCACGCCCTCGTCGGGGTCCTTGAGCAGATCGCCCAGCCGGGACACGCACCGGCCGTCCTGCTGGATACCGATGGTCACGACCACCCGGCGCCGGGCCGTGCCCGTCGTCGCGCCGATCGCTGCCAGGAGCTTCTCGACGACCGTGCGGGAGGAGAGCCGCTTGAGTGCCTCTCCGATGTTCTCGACCTCTTCCTCCATATCGTCGCGCTTCAGGAGCTCCACGAGCGCCGTCGCGCTCGCTTCGCGCTTGAGGAACCCCAGGCTGTAGACCTGCCACCGCCTCACGGCCGGGTAGGGCCCCGAGGAAAGGTGCTCCAGCACCGCCTTGACGGTGTCGGGCAAGTCCAGCTCGCCCATCATTTCGGCCGCCGCCCGCTGCAGGCACGAGAGGCTCTCGCGGATCACCAGCTGTAGGCTGTCCGGCGCCGCGCGGAGCCGGTCCTCATCGCCCTCGGCGTAGGTCTCCTCGATCAGCTTGAACAAAAGGTCAAGCGCCCGGACGTGCTTCATCCGCCCGAGGCTCCGGGCGATGGAGAGCCTGAGCCAGGCGTAGCTCTCCTTCATCTCCCAGCGGAGGTCGTCGTCAGCCCAGAGCCGCGAATCGGTCTGCACCAGCGCGTCGGCGATCTCCTCGCGGAGCCGGATGTCCGACTTCTCCATCAGCTTGAGCAGCGGGTTGATGGTCCGCATGTCGCCGATGCGCCCCAGCACCCGCACGACGCGCGTGACCAGCTTCTCGTCCTCGGTCGAAAGCATCTCGACCAGCGACCGCACGCTCTCCGTGCCGATCTGTTCCAGGCTCTGCATCGCTTGGGCGCAGACGTTCTCGTCGGCATCCTGCAGGAGTTGGATGAGCAGCGGCACGCCCTCGTCGGAGCCGAGCGTGCCGAGCGCCGCGGCGGTCTCGCGCCGGACGGCCTCGTCGGGGTCGTGCACCAGCCGTTCCAGCCGCGGAAGGGCCGACGGGTCCTGGACCGCGCCGATCCCCGCGACCGCGATTCGTCGCACCTCGCCGTCTGCATCGGTCAAGAGCCCTTCGAGCGCCGCCAGCGCGTCCTGAGAGCCCAGGCCGCCCAGGCTGCGGGCGATAGGGATCTTGAGCTCCTCACGGTTGAGCGCCAGCACCTCGATGAGAGGCGGTACGGCCTCGCGGCTGCCGAGCGTGCCGAGCGCCTCGATGGCGGCCCGCTGCACGGCCAGGTCGCCCGCGGAGCGCAGCACGCCGATCACCTCGACCACGACGGTGTCGTCGCCGATGGCGCCCAGCGCGCCGACCGTCTCGGCCAGGAGCTCGTCGTCGCCCGCGGCCAAGAGCGAAAGCAGGTGCGGCACCGACTCCCGGCTCTTCATGCGCCCCAGCGCCCGGACGGTCTCCAGCCGCACGCCCCGGTCCGGCTCCGACAACAGCTCCAGCAGCGAGCGCGCGCTGCCCGGGTCGGAGAGCGCCCCGAGCGCCTGGATGGCGCGGATGCGCACGTCGCGATCCGGGTCGCGCAGGAACTTGAGCAGCGTCCCGAGCGCCTCGGGGCTGCCGATCTCTCCCAGCGACCGGGCGATGATGTAACGCATGTCGCGATCGGCGACGCCTGAGAGCTGGATCAACGGCTTCACGGCGCGCTCGTTGCCGATGTCACCGAGCGCCTCGACCGTGATGTAGCGCAGGTCCTCGTCGGGCTCGTCGAGCAGCCGGATCAGCGGCTCCACGGCCGACTGGTCTCCGATCTTGCCGAGCGATTTGACGCAGAGGTAACGGATGTTTTGGCTCTCGACCTGCAACGCCTTCAGCAGCGGGCCCGTGGCGCGGCTGTCGGACAGGTTGCCCAGCGCCACGATCGCGCACTCCCGGATCTCGGGCGACGGGTCGGCCAGGAGGCCGATGAAGTCGGGCACCGACCGCGGGTCCAGCATCCGCCCGAGCCGCTTGACGATCTCGTAACGGCGGTCCTCGTCCTTCGTGATCACGAGCTGCTTGATCAGCGCCTCGGTGGTCTCGTCCTCATCCCCGCCGGCACCGGCGCGGTAGGCGCCCTTGCGCTGTTCCTCCGCGGCCTCGGCTTCCTCCTCTTCGGTCCGCGCCTCGGGCGCGGCGGCGGGGCGGCGACCCATCCGGGCCACCATCCCGGCGATCTCCTCGTCGGAGGCGTCGGCCGACGGCGCTGGCGGCGCCGCGGGGATCAAGTCCTCGTCGTCGTCGCCGTCCAGAAGACTCGAAGCAGCCGATAGCTCCGGCGGCTCCGCCGACTCCTCCGGCGCGCCCACCGAGGGCGCCGACTCCAGGTCGGCCAGAAAGTCGTCCAGCCCCGCGTCGGCAACCGCGGGCTTCGCTTGCGGCGCCTTGGCCGCCGCGGGCTTCTTCAGCGGCGGGAACAGGTCCTCGTCGGCGGCCTCCGCGCCAGGCTCGGCCGGAGCCTCGTCCAGCTGCTTCTTGCGCGGCGGCAGAAGGTCCTCGTCGAAGTCGGTCACCGGCGACTCGAGCGACGCCAGCGGCTTCCCGGGGATCTGCGGCCCCTTCCCCGCGGGCGCAGAGATGTCCTTCAACAGCGAGTCGAGCTCGTCATCGCCCGACAGCGCGTCCAGCTCGCGCGCAGGCGCCGAGAAGTCGTCCTCCTCGGGCGGCGGTGCCGCCGCCAGCGCAGGCTTCTTCGGCAGCTTCGGCGACAGCTCCCCCAGAAGCTCGTCCAGCTCGTCGGCAGGCTCCGCCGGCTTGCCCTTGCCGGCAGGCCCCGAGCCGACGTCGGCCAGCAGGCTCTCCAGCTCGCCATCGTCGACACGCGGGGCCGGCTTCGCCGACGGCGCAGGTTTCCGGGGCGGCAAGAGCGAATCGTCCATCGACGGGACCGGCTGCCCGCCCCCACCCTTTGGCTTCTCCATCGCGCCGAAAAGCTCCTCGAGCTCACTGTCGTCCACGGCCCCGGCCTTGCGCGGCGCCGGCAGCTCCTCGCCCAGAAGACTGTCCAGCCCCGAAATGTCCGACGACACCGCCGGCGGCGTCCGCGCGGCCGGCTTCTTCGGCCCGATGTCCGGAGTCGACCCGTCGAACCCGCTCAAGAGCGACTCGATATCGTCCTCGCCGCTGGCCGCCGGCGCCTTCGCCTTCGCGGCCGACGGGCCCGTGTCGAGCGCAAGCTCCTCCAGGTCCTTCAACAGGTCCTCCTGACTCGCCGTCAAGGCGTCGCCCCCGCGGCCGGCCGAGGGAATCACCGCTGACGAAAAAATCGGCGCCTTCGCACTCTTGGCGCCCTCCTCGCCCAGCGGGTGTCCGCACATGATGCAGAACTTGTTCTCGTCGGTGTTCTTGAATCCGCAGCTCGAACACTTCACGCCGACCACATCCTCGAAAAACGACAGTACCCCGGAGGACACATCGACAAAACTGGCCGCGGTTCGAAGAGGACTTGTGCGATCGCGCCGCGTCCCGCGCTCGCTGCAACCCGGTCGGAGAGCGCCCTCCCGGACGCGTCCTGGGTCGAGCCTACCGCAATCGGGCCCCGTCCGCCGCCCGGGACCGCCACTCGGCTAGACTGCTCCCATGACCGCTTCCGACACTGCCGGCCCCAACTCCAGCGCCAACGCCGGCCAGCTCCTCTATCTCTCGCGCGCCGACGTCGAGGCGCTCTGCCTGCCACCCGCGGAGGTCATCGCCGCCGTCACCGACGCCCTGCGCGAGCTCGGCTCGGGCGCCGCCGAAATGCCCGCCAAGCCGGGCATCCACACACGCCCCGACTCCTTCATCCACGCGATGCCGGCCTACCTCCCCTCGCTCGGCGCCGCAGGCATCAAGTGGATCTCGGGCTACCCGGCCAACACCGCGCGAGGGCTGCCCTACATCTCCGGCCTGCTGACCCTGAACGACCCCGGGACCGGCCTGCCGCTCTGCGTCATGGACGCCACCTGGATCACCGCCGCCCGCACCGGCGCCGCCACCGCCGTGGCCGCCCGCTTTCTGGCGCGCCCCGACTCAAGAAGCCTCGCCATCCTCGGGTGCGGCGTCCAGGGCAGAAGCAACCTGGAGATGCTCCGCACCGAGCTGCCCGGCCTGTGCGAGGTCCGGGCCTTCGACATCCGCGCCGAAACGGCCTCGTCCTACGCCGCCTGGGCCGAGCGCGCCTTCGGTGTCACGGTCCGAGTCGCCGCCAGCCCCAGGGAAGCCGTGCAGGGCGCCGACATCGTGGTCACCGCCGGCCCGATTCTCCAGGAGCCCTCCCCCGTGATCGAGCCCGGCTGGCTCGCCGAAGGCGTCTTCTGCTGCACGCTCGACTTCGACTCCTACGTCACACCCGAGGCGATGGAGGCCTGCCCGCGCCGCCTGACCGACGAGCTCGCCCAGCTCGCCTACTACCGCAAGGCCGGCTACTTCCGGCGGACCCCGCCCATCGAGGAGGACCTGGGGATGCTGCTCACGGGCCGCATCCCGGGCCGCTCGAACCCGGGCGAGCGCATCCTCGCAGTCAATCTCGGGCTTGCCGTCGAGGACATGGCATGCGCCGTTCGCCTCTACGAGCGCGCCACGCGCCAGGGCGCCGGCGTGCGGCTACCGCTCTAGGCGCCGCCCGTGCTCCGCTCCGGATCGAGGTCGTCGGCGAACCGGGCATGGTGCTCGGCCTCGTCCAGGGCACGCTCCACGTCCACCAGCTTCTGGCGCTCCACGAACGCTTCGGAGGCCAGCCGAGAGACCGTCTCTATGTTCTCGACCAACCGCAGGATCCGGGCAAGGTACTGGCGCAGGTAGCGCGCCGCGCGCTGCTGGCGCTCGTGCGGAAATCGGTAGGCCTCCAGCTCGGCCACCTTGGCCAGGGCCGCCGCGGCGGGTTCGCGAATTCCGGGCGAAAGCGTCGCTGCCGCGCTCTGTAGGAGGTTCAACCGCTCGCTGTCCGAGACGCGCCGGTAGGTACGGGTTCGCTCCAGGAGCCTGGCGATGCGGGCGATGAGCGAGCCGGTGTCCGTCTGCTTGCCCACGTAGTCGTCGGCGCCGGTCCTGAGACCGGCCATGACGGACGGCACCTCGGTCTTCGACGAGAGGATGATGACGGGGATGTCGTGCGTCTCGGTGCCATCGCGGATGGCGGCGCAGACGTGGAAGCCGTCGACACCCGGCAGCTGGACGTCCAGCAGCACCAGGTCCGGCCGGCGCTTCCTCAGGGCCGCCAGCCCTTCCTCGCCCGATGCCGCGATCTCCACGGAGTACCCCTCGCGCTCCAGGAGCTTGGCGTAGAACTTCGACTGGAACTCGCTGTCCTCGACGATGAGGATGTGGCCGGGAGCGGAGGCAGCGGTCTCAGTCACGGTCCGCTCCTTGCGCGACGGCCTCTCCAAGGGTGGCGGGCTCCTCGACGGATTCGTGCGCCTCGCGCGCCATGCGCTCGGCCTGGGCCAGCGCATCCTCCAGGTCCAGCATCTGGTCCCTGGCGATGAACGTGTCCGAGGCGATGCGAGAGACCCGTTCCACGTTCTTCAACAGCCGGACGATGCGAGCCAGGTGCCGGTCCAGCTCCTCCACGGTGCGCCCGAAGACGGCCGAGTCGGGCGCGTCCGCCTTCAAGACCTCCAGGCTGAGAAAGACGACCTGCAGCGGGTTCTTGATGCCGTGGGAGAGCGTGTCGGAGGCCTTGCGGAGCAGGCTGAGCCGGTCCTGGGACGAGAGGCGCTTGAACTCCCGGGTCCGGTCGAGCAGCCGCCGGATGCGAGCCAAGAGCGTGCGCGTGTCCTCCGACTTGCCGACATAGTCGTCCGCGCCGACCGTCAACCCCTCGAGGACCGATGGCACCTCCGTGCGCGTGGTCAGCATGATGACCGGCATGTCGAAGGTGGCCGGATCGTCGCGGATGGCCCGGCAGACGTGGAAGCCGTCCATCCCGGGAAGCTGCACGTCCAGGAGGGCCAGCGACGGCCGGGAGGCCCGGATGCGTTCCAGGCCGTCCTCGCCGGTGACGCAGACGTCGACCGCGTACCCGTTCTCCAGGAGCAGGTCCTCGATGAGGGCCGCCTGGCTGGGGCTGTCCTCCACGAGAACGATGCGCTCCGGATTGGCCGTCTTGTCTTCCATTTTTTTTCGTCGACCGCCGCGGGGACCGGGACCGGCAAGGTTCCGGCAGGACGGCCCGGACCTCGGAGGCGAGCCGTCCGCCCCCCGGAATCACCTTCTGATCGCTGCTCCCCCGCAGGGTCGATTGCATGTTGGCACATCCAGCCGCCCCGCCACAACTGCTCGCACCACCGGCACGCAACCTCCCCAAGGGCCCGTTCGTAGTAGGAAACGGAAGAGGACCCGGGTAGTCGGAGTGGCAGAGGCCACCAGCAGAGGTCCTCTCCGGGACGGTTTGAGGAGAGAGTATGAAGAAGGTTTCCCTGGCGTTTTGTGTCGTGCTCGCCGGTCTGACGGCCGGCCTCCAGGCGGCCCCCACGGCCGCGAACATCGCCGCGGCGCACGCCCCCGTCATCCGCCACCAGGTCAGCTCCGACAAGGACTACCTGGCGGCTTTCGACTTCGACGGCAACTGGAACGGCTACGACAACTGGCAGAAGCAGGAGTGGGGCTACCCCCTGAAGGCGGTCGTCTACTACAGCGTTCTGGAGAGCGCCAGCCACTGGTTCGTCACCTACCTGACCTTCCACCCCCGCCGCTGGAACACGCTCAACTCCGCCGGCTGGAGCCAGGAGAACGACCTCCAGGGCGTGCAGGTGCTGGTCGCCAAGGACGGCAGCCCGACCGGCAAGGCGCTGGTGCTGGAAGTCTGGAACGGCAAGGGGTTCGACGCCTACCAGGCCGACCTGGCTGCCCGCCTCAAGAGCGGCCGCTGGACCGGCGCCGCCGGGTTCGAGGGGACGCACCCGATCGTGACGATATCGGCCAAGAGCCACACGATGCGCGTCGCCGCCCCCCGGAGCGCGCCGGCCAAGGGCGACGTCGTCTACCGCTTCACGGGCCGCGCCGAGGAGCCGAAGAAGGGCGCCGCCGGCTGCGGCTACGCGCTGGTCGCCGTGGCCGAGAGCTTCTGGCGCAATCGCGCTGCGGTCGGCAGCGGGCAGACCTACGGCACGAGCGTCGACACGGCACACGGCCCCGCCGGCGCGGCACTCGGGGGCGACGACTACCGCCGTGACGCCGCCACGATGCCCTGGACCTGGGCCGACCCGAAGGCCTCCAAGGTGGCCGCGGGCGATTGGTTCTTCGACCCGGGCCACAGCTTCGCCCAGCGCTACGAGACCACGGTGCCCATCAGCCGGGCCTACACGGCCAACCCCTACGCCCCGGAGCAAGGCGCCGGCACCCAACTAGCTGCGCGGGTCGCCAACTTCGAAGCGCTCTACGGCGAGGAGTGAGCCGACACCCTGGTCAGGGGTGGGGGGGATCGCCTATCGTGTGGGCGTGAGCAAGGCTCTTCGGGTCGTGGCGATTCTCTCGCTCTTGGCGCTGGCCGGGTGCGGACGCGAGGAGGAGATAGTCGTCCGCTTCGAGCCGGCGAAGCCACCGGCGCCGCCCCCGTCCGTACCTG
>JACPRK010000108.1 GCA_016190005.1 Candidatus Wallbacteria bacterium
CCCGCGACCGGCGCGGCCCAGCTCCGGCTCGGCGGCGACGCCTTCACGATCCTTCCCGCCGGCCTGATGGCGCTCGAGCTCCGCACTCCCACCGCAACCGTCGCGGCCGGCCGCGAGGGCTTCGATTCACCGGAAGCCGGCCGGATCATCCCGAGCGACGTCGGCTTGCTGTCCGGCTCGGGCGCCGGGTCGGTGACCACGGCCGATACCACCGTCGGCCGCGGCGCCGCGCGCGCCCTGCCCGCCGCCCCCCCGAACTCGGCAAGCTGCGCTTCCAGCGCCGGCAGCACGTCCGCCGCGATCCCCGGCCGCGCGCCGGGCTCCCGTCCCAGCATCTGCCCGATCAGTGCCTCCAGCGCCGGCGTCACCGTCGGCACCTTCCCGCTCACCAGCGGCGCGTCCTCGGTGGAGCGCCGCCGGAGCATCGACATCACGTCCGGCGCCGGCAACGGCAGATCCCCGGTCAGCATCTCGAAGAGGATCGTCCCGAGCGCGTAGACGTCTACTGCCGGCCCACCGGCGTCGGAATCGAGCACTTCGGGGGCCAGGTACTCCGGCGTCCCCAGGATGACGCCCGCGCGCGTCAGCCGCCCGCGACCCGTATCGCGCGCGATGCCGAAGTCGATCAGCTTGGCGGTCTCGTGCGCGATCAGAATGTTGCTCGGTTTCAGGTCGCGATGGACCATCCCCTGGTGGTGCACATAGACGAGGGCGTCGGCGATGTCCCGCGCGATCCCCAGCGCCTCCCGCTGGGGCAGACAGCGCCTCCGCGCCAGCTGGTCCCGCAAGCTGACGCCCTCGATCAATTCCTCCACCAGAAACGGGTGGCCGCCCGTGCTGCCCCACGAGTAGATCTGCACGATGTTCGGGTGGTTCAGGCTAGCCAGCATCCTCGCCTCGGCTTCGAACCGTGCCAGCGCCTCGAGGTCCGTGAGTAACGGAAACTTCAGCGCCACCTGGCGATCCAGCGACTTCTGCCGCGCGAGGTAGACGACCCCCATCCCGCCGGACGAAAGCTCCGAGAGCAACTCGAACTGCTCGAGGAAGTCCGGCTCGAATCGGATGCTCGGCGACTGGCCCATCGGCGCAGGATCGTATCACGCCCCAGGGGCTCAGCCCCCGGCTGGCGACAGCCGATACTTGAGATAGCTCATTCCCTGTTCGTCCGCGCAACTGAGACGGCAAGCCGTCAACACCCAATGAGACTCTCGAGCGCACTCCTGGCGATCATGCTCCTGGTGCCGGTCACCTCGGCCGCCCTGGCGGCGCCCTATCCCGTGGGCGTCGTGGTTCGCGACGGCGTCGACTCCGAATGGCCGGGTGCGCTGGTGTTGCGCGATGTGCTCCAGAAGCCGACCATCATTGGCATCCTTCCAGAGGGCACCGAGGTCCACATCCTGCCGCACCTGTCGAATCGCACCTACTGCTACGTCGCCAGCGACGGCATCCGCGGCTGGGTGAAGCGCGAGTTCATCAAGCCTCTGCCCGGCGTCGAGCGGCCCCGCAAGGGACCCGGTTCTCCGAAGGCGATCCTCTTCTCCGACATCCCGCGTGACCACTGGGCGCGCAAGGCCGTCGACCGCATGGTGAAGGCTGGCCTCATTTCGCGTCACACAGACCGCTTCCAGGGCAACAAGCCTGTCACGCGCTACGAGCTGACGGTGGTCCTCGATCGCGCTTACAAGCGGGTCGAGCAGTCGCGCGAGAGCATCGAGGCCCGCCTCAAGGCGCTCGAGGAGAGGCAGTCGGGCCCCGCGGTCGTCGCCGGCGTGCCGCAAGGCGGCAGCTACCGGGCGCTGCTGTCGCTGGCGCAGACGATCCGGTCGCTCCAAGAGCAGTCCGAGGAGCTCAAGGGCCGGCTCGACGCGCTCGATACGAGCGGCGGCCAGGACGTGGCGCGCCAGCTCCGCATTCTGGAGCATCGGATGGACACGGTCGAGCGCGCTCTCGGCAATGGCTGACAGAGCAGTGCCATTCGCCGGCGTCTTGGCCGGCCTTCTGGCCCTCTCGGGGCTGGCCGAGGAGCCAGCCGCTCCCAGCGTGGCGGAGCCTGCCAGTCCGACCCGTACCGCGAGCGATTCTCGCACTGCATCCGAAGCCCGGACGGCGAGTGTGTCCGGCTCGGTCCCGCTTTCCGGCGTACCCTTCGGGCGGCCGCTGGCCGACTACCTGACGGCCGTTCGCGACCCGAAGACCCCCCGCACCTTGGTGGAAGCGGCCCGCGCCCGGCTCGAGGCCGCCCTGGCCCGGCAGCTGCCGCGGACCGGGCCGAGCAAGACCGGTTCGCGCTGAGCCCAATCGGCCGTAAAGCCGCTCCCATGGTATATTGAGCGCGTCGGGCGCCTGGCCCGAAAGCGCTCCTCATGCCTTACGTCATCTCCATCGTCGCGGCCCGGGTCGAGCGCGAGTACTTCTTCGACCGCACGCCCATCGTCATCGGCCGGCTGCCGAAGAACGACATCGCGATCAAGGACAACTCCGTCTCGCGCCAGCACGCGCAGATCCTGGAGACCGGGGGCCAGTACCAGGTCGAGGACCTCCACAGCACCAACTTCGTCTTCCTCAACAAGAAGAAGGTGCTGAAGAGCCCTCTCACCCACGGCGACATCGTCAACATCGGGGGCGCCGCCAATCTCATCTTCCTTTTGCACCCCGACCCGCCGCTGCTGGAGAAGCTGGTACGGGAGATCACGGACAACCCGGAGTTCAGCGCCGAGGCGCTCTCGCTCAAGCAGACGATGGCCTCGCTTGCAGACGAGATCACACACCAGGAGCCGTCCAAGCCAGGCGCCACGGAGGGCCCCAAGGACGCCGAGCTGGCGCGCAGCCTCGACGACTTCCAGGCGCTTCTGGAGGTCAGCTACAGCCTCAACTCCACGCTCAAGCTCGACCAGATTCTCAAGCTGCTGGTCGGCAAGCTCCTGGGCGTGTTCCGCGCAGAGCGAGGCCACATCCTCTTCTACAATGCGGCCCGTCAGCTCGAGACTTACCTGTCCCACACGGCCGACGGCGAGTCGGCGACGGGGCCGCTGAACGTGGAGCTCTGCAACCGCGCGATGGCCATGGCCCGGGCGGTCGTCAGCCCCGAGCCGGGCCAGACGCAAACGGCGGGAGCGGGCTGTGCGATGTGCGCGCCGCTCAGGGTGAAGTCGAACATCTTCGGTGCCATCCACGTCGACGCGTCGGCACGGGAGAGGCCGTTTAGCCGCAAGGACCTGCTGCTCTTCGAGGCGATGAGCCACCAGGCGGCCATCGCCATCAACAACGCCCGCCTCACCAACGACTTGCGCGACAAGCAGGCCAAGCTCGAGCAAGCCAACCGCGAGCTGATCGATCGCTCCACTCGCCTGCAGCTGGCCAACGAGCGGCTCGACGAGAAGATCGCGGAGCTCGAGGCGCTCAACGCCATCAGCCGCGGCATGAACATGGTAAGCGACCTCGACAGTGTGCTGAGGCTCATCCTGGCCAAAATGGTGGAGCTGCTGAGGGCCGAGCGCGGCTCCGTGATGCTCTGCAACGAAGAGACCGAGGCGATGGACGTGAAGCTGGTGCTGCCCGAGCCGCAGGAGGGCCGGCCGTCGAGCGCCGCGGCGAAACTGCGGATCGGCGAGGGCATCGCGGGCCTGGCGCTGCGCCAGGGAGCAGCGGTGGCGGTGGCCGACGGACACAAGAACGAGCTCTTCAAGCCGCTCCTGGAGCACAACGCCAACATCCGCACGCTGCTCTGCGTGCCGTTGATCCAGAACGAGCGGCGCATCGGCGTCATCAACATCACCAACAAGCGCGAGGGCAAGAGCTTCACGGAAGCCGACAAGCAGCTCGCCATGACGCTCGCCAACCAGGCGGCCATCACGATCGAGAATGCGCGCAACTACACGATGGCCATTTGCGACGGCCTTACGAACCTCTACGTGCACCGCTTCTTCCAGCTACAGCTGGAGAAGGAGTTCGAGCGCACTCGCCGTCACGACAAGTGCCTGTCACTGGTGATGCTCGACATAGACAACTTCAAGAGCATCAACGACAACTACGGCCACCAGTTCGGCGACGTCATCCTCCAGGAGGTCGCAGCGCTGGTGCGCAAGGAAGTGCGCACGATCGACTTCCCGGCGCGCTATGGCGGCGAGGAGTTCGCGGTCGTCCTTCCGGAGACCGACAGCGAGGGCGCCCACACGTTCGCGGAGCGGTTGCGCCGCAGGATCGCAGCCCAGAGCTTCTGCTACCACGAGAAGGTCCTCCCCGTCACCGTGAGCGTGGGCGTCGCCACTCATCCGCGCGACCACGCCACTTGCAAGGAGCAGCTCATCGGGTACGCCGACAAGGCGCTCTACCACTCCAAGGCGACCGGCAAGAACAAGGTGTCGCTCTATTCGTCGGAGTGCGAAGGCACCGCAACTCTGAAGGCCGGCGCCCGGCATGGACTGTAGGGATTTCGGGATTGGTCCGGATGTACCGAAATCCAGATCGATGCGGGATCTTCGGAGAGGCCCGGGACTTGTGCTGGCAGGCATCCTGCTCGCCGTGGCCGGCTGCGCCCCGGGCGAGCTCCTGGAGCGCCTGAAGCCGGGCGGCTCCGGCGCCCTCGAACGCGGCATCGAGCTCTTCAACTCGGGCGAGTTCAAGGCGGCGCGCCCGCTGCTGGAGAAGGGTCTCACGGAGAACCCCTCCGACCCCAACGCCCATCTCTACGTGGGCCTGGCGCTGCTCAAAGCCAAGGAATCCCAGAGCGCTCGCACCCATTTCGAGGCCGCTCTCAAGCTGGCGCCCAAGAACGAGAAGGCGCTCTTCTATCTGGCCGAGCTGGCCCGTGAGCGCCGAGACTTCCAGGCCGCCGACAAACACCTGCGCGCCGCCCTGGCCGTCAGCCCGAAAAACTTCGCCATCCTCAACAACCTGGGGCTCGTGAGCTGCGAACAGAAGAAGTACAAGGAGGCCATCGGCTTCTACAGCCAGGCGCTGGAGCAGAACTCCAAGTCCTTCGTAACCTTCTACAACCTGGGCGAAGCCTACCGGAAGTCCGAGCAGTACCCGAGCGCGCTCAAGATCTTCCAGGACGCCCACAAGCTCCAACCCGACAACGTCTATCTAGCGTTCTCGATGGGCGAAACTTACTTCTACCTCAAGCGCTACGAAGACGCCCTGCGGCAGTACCAGAAGGTGCTCACCTCGCCAGCCCGGTTCGACCAGGCCGGCCGCGTCCTCTTCCAGATGGGCGTCATCCAGTACAACGAGAACCGCCTCTCTCAGGCAATGGGCCACTTCGAGCTCGCCGCCAAGAGCAACTTCGACCGGTCGCTGGTCCTACTCTGGCAGGCCAAAGTCGAGATCCGGCAGCGCCACTACCGCGAGGCGCTGGAGCTGCTCGAGCTGGCCGAACGCGCCCGCAGCAAGACCGGCAAAGGCAACCCGGCGCAGATCGAGTACTACAAGGGCGTCGTCAACCTGAACCTCGACCGCTTCGACGAGGCGATCCCGGCCTTCAAGAGCGCGCTGCTCTTCGACCTGCCACGCGACCGCATCTTCGCACAGCTCGGAACCGCGCACTTGAAGAAGGCCCTGGCCTTGCCGTCGACGGCGCCCGACCACGTGCTCGAGGAGATGCTCTCGCAAGCCAGCGAGAACTTCGAAAAGTGCCTCGCGCTCGACAAGGAAAACCTGGTATCGCTCCTGGGGTTGGCTCAGGTGCAATTCCTCAGGAAGGACTACGAGAAGGGGCTGGAGCGGGCCGGCCAGGCATTGGCAGTCTCGAAGGACTTCCCGCCCGCGCTGCTGCAGCAAGCCCTCTGCAACTGCCAGCTCAAGCGGATGCCCGAGGCGATCGGCGGGCTGGAGGCTTGCCTGGTGCTGGAACCCGCCAACACCAACGTGATGTTCTTTCTGGCGCAGCTCTACGCGCAGATGGGCCGCTTCGCCGACGCCGAGGCGCTCTTCCAGCGCGGTCTGGCCATCGAGCCCAACAACATGGACGCGATGCTGCTCCTGGGCAGCGTCTTCGCCCGCACGGGCCGCTACAAGGACAGCGCCATCATGCTGCAGCGCATTCTCGACAGCGAGGGCGACGTTCAGGTCAAGAAGGACGCCCGCGAGCTCTACGCGCTGGTCTCGAAGACTTACCGGGACATCGTCGATCTGTCGAAGACCGGCCTGAAGGTGAAGCTCGGGACGATGGAGTACGTGGAGAAGCGGCTGGCCGAGCCTCGCGCACTGCTCGACCGCGCCGCCGCCAAGCCGCTAACCCCCGAGGAGCGGCTGCAGCTGCAGGAGATGGTGGATCGCCTGGTGATCGACCACAACTACTTCTCGCAGAACAACCTCTTCAAGACGCCCGAATCCGCCGCGAAGTACAACGAGGGTCTCAAGGAGCTGGTCGCCCGCATGCAGAAGCTGTGACGGGAGGACCTACGCCTCACTCCCAGAAGCGGACGAATCCGCCGAGAAGGCCGCGCAGCAGGGGCGAGTTGACGTGCAGCTTCGGGGTCAGCTTCTCGTCGGCATCGAGGCGAAGCCGGTTGAGTCGCGCTCCGTGCTGGGCGAGGTCGCCCGCCAGATCCTGCTCCCAGGTCTCGGCCAGGATCTGCACGTGCTCGAGCTCGCCGCCGTCGAGCCAGGTGCCCTCGCAGGCGGCGCAGCGATCGATGACGACGGGGCTGTCGCCGGCGTACCGGAACTTGTTCATCGGCCCCGTGCACTTGGGGCAGTCGAGGATTTGCTCGGAGGCGAGCCTGTCGGGCGAGAAGGTCTTCTCGTGCGCGGCCAGCCGGGCGCGCTCTTCCTCGGAGAATTGCCGCTCACGGGCGTCGATGATGGTGCGCAGCTCGGGGCCTCCGAGCCACTGGCCCGAGCAGCGCTCGCACTGCTGGATAGTGATTCCCTCGTAGGTAGCTTGACGAAGCAACGAGCGGCAACGCGGACAGTGGAGCTGCATCGAGGGTCGACCTCCCTGAATGAATCGGCTGTTACAATGGCCCCGACGGGCCGATCGGGAGTATAGAGCGGGTCCGGCTCCGGAAACAACTGAACCGCCCCTCAGGAGGTCCCTTCCCTTGCTACGCCGTCTCTTGTCACTGGCCCTGCTGCTGGCGATGGCCTCGCCAGGGACGGTCCGGGCTTACACCTACGCCGAGATCCTCGAGATCTACCGGATGTCGGGCCGGCAGCTCTACCGGAACCCGGCGCTGGCCCAGGCGATGCGGCTTCTGCGCGAGAGTCGCGTGCTCTACCTGAAATCGGCCGACGTGGCCGCGCTGGCCGAGCAGGTGGAGCGGCCGGAAATCCTCGCGGCGCTGGCGACGTTGCACGACGCCGGGCTGCTCCCCCAAGCGCGGACCTCGGCCGACACGATCCACGTCGAGAAGGACCTCCTGACCGCCGAGCCGCCGGCCAAAAAGACTCGCCCCATCTACCGGGCCGGTCGAGTCCGAAAGCCCATCCCCTTCTACGAGCTGATCGACTTCAAGAACTACTACATCCTGGGCGGAATGCTGCCGGCAAACACGGAGCTGGAGGTCGTGACGGCGCACCGGGAGAAGGTCGCGATGGTCGCCTTCGAGGGCCGCGAGCCGGCCTACATCGCGATGGAGCATGTCGCCGAGCTGGCGCAGCCGGAATTCCGCGCCCGCCAGAACCCGGCCGGTATCGTCTCCAAATCGCGCGTCGGGAGCGCCACCTGGTACCGCGCGGTCCACGAGTACGCCCCGGGGAAACGCGCCAGCCTCTCCATCCTCTGGGTGCCGCTCGGGGGCGAGCTGACGCTGCGGCCCTTCGTCACCAGCGCCTACGACCTGACCGCGCCGGGCCCGACGCAGGTCACGGGAATCGACGACATGGCGGCCGAGTCGGGTGCCGTGGCAGCCGTCAACGGGACCTTCTTCATCAACGCGCCGACCGGGAGAGGGAAGCCTCTCGGACCCATAGTGCTCGACGGCCGCAAGGCGTGGAGCTACGACGAGCAGCGCGTGTTGAAGATGAACCGCGCCTTCTTGGCGGTGACGGCGGACGGCCGGGCCGTGCTGGGAGAAACCGACTTGCCGACGGATGGCATCCTCGAGCAGGCCTTGCAGGGCCGGCTTCTGCCCGGGGCCTTTCGAGGGGCGCGCCTGCGACACCTGATCGGCGGATTCGGCTGGCTGATGCGGGACGGCGACGAGCTGGCGTGGCAGCGCTACGCCGGGACGCAGTTCTGGTACACGTACTACAGCTACTACACGAAGCGTCCTCAGACCGTGATGGGCGTGGCCCCCGACGGCCGGGGGATGGTCCTGATCGCACAGGAGGGGCTGCCGCATTCGTCGAGGCCCATGAGTTTGCCGATGCTATCGCGGTACCTGAAGGCCAACTTCCCGGTGAAGGACGCCGTCTTTCTCGACGGCGGAGGCAGCACGGAGATGGTGCTGGCCGGAAGGCCGGTCACGCGCCAGGAGCATAACGGCGCGCACCGCAGGAACTCGACGGCGGTGCTGGTCGTGCCGCGCGAAAATCGGGGCGAACGAAGCGGCGGAAGCTAGGGTGGGCTGACCGCACACGGCGTGGGTTCGGGCCGGGCGGCTGGAAGCTGGCCCGCCCGCGGCTCAGACGATGGCGCCCGCGAGCCGGAGCCGATCGCGGACGGGTCGAGGGTCGAGCGCGCGCAGATCGGCACGGCCGGGGAGGGCGCAGAGAACTGCAGAGCCAGCGGCCTGACCGGTCGCCATGGCGGTCGGTGTGATCCGCGCGGAGGCGTGGGCCTCGAATGTCGCAGAGAGCGCGCGTCCGACGACGAGCAGGTTGGAGACAGCGGGCGGCAGAAGGCACCGCAGCGGGATTCCGTAATCGGGCTGGCGGCCGCCGCTTTCGCAGTCGACGCCAGGCCGATCCGGGCTGTGGATGTCGACGGGAAACGCCCCGCGCGCGATCGAGTCGTCGAAGTCTGCGCCGCGCGCCAGGTCGGCACCGGTCAGCTCGTAGAGCCCCGCAAGGCGCCGTGACTCCCGGATGCCGGTCTGGACCGGCGTCTGAAGGATGTAGCTCTTCGAAAACCCTGGGATGCGCTCCACCAGCAGCGCCTGAACGGTCAGGATCTGCCTCGCGGCCTCGACCTCGGCAGCGGAGAGCGCCCTCGGATCGACGGGGTCGACGCGCTGCAACCGGGTCGTGTTCACGGCCACCTCGCCCCGTCGAGGCAGCCCGAAGAGCAGGACCCGGTCGCGCGCAATGGGGAACTTGCCGGCAAGGCGCGCGGCTTGCACCTCCTCGAAGAAGCCGCTGATGGCAATGACGGGCATCCCGCCGTTACGGAATCGCGGCTCCAGCACGAACTGCTCGGGGTGTTGCCGGACGTGCGTCTCCAGCTGCTCGACGTCGACCCCGCCCACTTTGAAAATGGCGGTCAGTGGCTGGTGGAGTCCGTCGGTTTCGCGGCCCGAGCGCAGCTCTAGCCCGCAGTGGAAGGCCAGGTCGGCGTCGCCCGTGGCGTCGACGAAGTAGCGCGCCTCGATCCGCTCCTCGCCCCCCTTGTGCGCCACGCGCACGCACTCGAGCCGCTCGCCCGCCCGCACCACACCGAACGCGAAACTGTAGAGCAAGAGCTCCACGCCGGATTCGCTCGCCATCTGGAGCAAGGCCAGCTTCGCCAGCTCCGTATCGAACGGCGTGAGCGTGGCGGCCACGCCAAGAGGATCCGGCAGATGGCCCGGACAGCCACCCATGGCCACCAGCCGCTCGACCAGCTCCTGCGGGATGCCGGCCACGACCTGCCGCTCGAAGGAGTGGAACGCCATCCAGGGTGTGACCAGGCTGCAGACCGACTGTCCGCCCAGGAATCCGTACCGTTCTACCAGCAACGTCCTGGCGCCACCCCGGGCAGCTGCGATTGCGGCCATCGCGCCGGCCGGCCCTCCTCCGAAAACGGCCACGTCCCAGCTTGGCACCAGAAGCCTCCTCAGGCCACGTCGACCGCGATGCGCGCCCGGACCTCGAAGAGACGAGGCCAGGGGAGCGAGAACCGTGCCCGGGCCGCCGTCGCCCGGAAGCCGGCGACGCCGCCCCGACGCGAGTGGCGCTCGAAGAAGGCCTGGAACTCGCGGGTGAGCTCCGTAGAGAGCAGCGCGTCCAGCTCGCTCCTGGCGCCGGCGTCCAACTCGAAGACGGACCAGCCGCGCTCGGCGGCAGCCCGGGCCAGCCGGCCTCGCACCAGCGACTGGTAGAGGTAGTCGTCGGCGAACCGGGTCAGCAGCCAGGCCAGGTGTTCCCGGGCGGCGTCCTTGGGCGACAGAACGCTGCGCCCCACCTCCCGGGCTGCCAGGTGGGCCAGCAACCCACCCAGCGTGTTGGAAGCGGTGTTCCATGCCGAAAAACTCGACAGACCCAGCGGAGCCACTTGCTCCAGAAGCTGACCCACGAACTGCGGATCGGCGCCGTTGGCGACGCTGGCGTCGGCAACCGCCCAATCCGCGCCCATCCGCTGCAACCCAGCGCTGAACCCCTCGAATGGCGCGCCCTCCCGCTGCAGCAGGAACAGGTCGTCGGAGGCCTCCTCGAGGACGTGGACGTAGAGGTGAACGCCGAAGCCGCTGCGGCCGCCCAGGACGGAGAGCTTGGCCCGCAGGCTGTCGTAGAGCGTCGCATCTTCGTAGATCGGCACCGCCCCCGGACCGCCCGGGCCGAACCTGGGCTGTACGGCCAGCCCCAGGCCGTGGTGCCGCAGCGCCACGCGCGCCAGGAGCAACATTCCGCCCTCGTCTGCGCCGGGCTGAATCGAAACCCGCCCGCCCAGCTCCGATTCGGCAATCCGCTCCGCGAGCTCTGTCTGCTCGTGGCGGTGGACCCCTTCCGGGGCCGCGTCCTCCTGGCAGAGCAGCAGGTAGTCGAGCGTCCCCTTCTCAACCAGTTCGACGGCAGCCCGATGGATGGCAAGGTTTCGCCGCCGCGCCCGCCCGTACGCGCTGGCAATCTCGCGCTCCACGCCGGCGGACAGGAGCATCGGCTCGATGGTCTGCGGGGTGGCGTCCGGCCTAGTCGCCACTTCCTGGATGCGCGTCCAGTCCGCGAAGTCCCGCTCCCGCACCACGGAGATGGACGAGCGCAAGAGTACCGAGAGCGCCGTGATGGTAAGCCGCGACCGGGCATTCTTCAGCTCTCGCAAGAGCTCGAGGACGGACTGCGGTTGCTCGGGCTCTTCCCCCGCCGTTGGAGCCTGCCGGCTGGCCAGTAGCCCTCCGTAGCAGAGCATATCCAAGCTGACGATCAGCTGCTGGACCTCGGCCGGCAGGTTCGCGACCCACCCCTGCAGCGCTGCCGTGTCCCCTGGCCGGGTGAAGCTGCCCAGCAGCTCTGCCGGCGGCACCGCCACCTCCGCCCCCGCCAACCGCCCCAGCTGCAGCACCGCGTCGAGGTTGACCGGTCGGTCGTCGAGCGGCACGTACGCGATGCGTAGCGGTCTAGCCATGGCAGCCGTCATTCTCCCCCGCCCCGCCTCGATCAGCAATAGTCGGATTTGGGAGGGGCGAACGAAATTGGGTCAACTCGACTTGCCCCTAAATCGGCTGGCGCGAACGAAATTGGGGCAAGTCGAGTTGACCCAATTTCCACTGTTTCACTCGTTCGAGTGTGCCTCGTGGGCAGTGCGTCAGTAGTACATGGCGCAGGCCAGCGCCAGGCCGGAGAGGGCCAGGAGCCAGGCGTAGGGGAGAGTACGAACGAGGATGTCGCGCGTGGTGACGCCGGTGAAGCCGGCGACCCAGACGTTGTGCGTGTTGGTCGGGTCGGAGATGCCCTGGATCTGGCCGACGGAGAGGAGGGCGGCCATGATGGCGGCCGGAGGCATCGTCTGGGCCGACCCGAGAATTCCCGTGAGGCCAAAGCCCAAGCCCCAGACATTCAGGGGTCCTCGGTAAAGCGCGAGCGGCGCGGCCAGTGCGAAGGTAATGAAGTAGCCTGCGGCAGTCGACGGAGTCACGGCCAGGAGCAGCGGCGCCAGCGCCGATTTCACGCCCGGGTGCCAGAGCGCCTTGAGGAGCATGCCGAGCCCCATCATCAGCGCGACAGCCGGCGCCACTGCGGAGACGCCATCGATGACGCTTTGCGTCAAGAGCCGGACGGATCTCCGCCGCCCCAGAGCCGCGTGACCGAAGGCCAGCGCTGCCAGGAACGCGGGCAACGGCTCGAAGCCCGCCAGCGTGACGAGCACGATTGGCAGCACCGCCGTCAGGTAGGCCAGCGCGGGCAGCCCTGAAGCGCTGCCCGCGGCCCTGGGAAGACAGACCAGGGCCAAGAAGAGCAGCCGCGGCACGTCCAGAAATCCTTCCAGCAGACGCGTATCCCGGGTGGCCGGGCTGCGCCGCAACTCGAGCGCGAGGAAAGCGACCGCCACCACCAGCCCAAGCACCGCCAGCGGCGCTGCGAAGACGCGCACCGTGTCGAGGTCCAGCCCCAGGACCTCCTTGTAGATGGACCAGTTGATCGGATTGAGGATGCCGCCGAGGCTGATCCCGAACAGGAAGATCGATGCGGCCAGGATCGGCGGGACTCCTACCGCCTGCAGCACCGGCAGCACGATGGTGCCAATCATCACAATGGAGCCCAAGCCGCCCAGGGTCGTGAAGAGCGCTGCGACCACCAACAGCATCATCAGAGAGACCCCGAACGGGTTATCGCCGGAGAGCTCCGCTGCCAGGCGCACGATCTGATCCGTGACGCCGGCCTCCTTCAGGAAGACGGCGACCATCGCGCCGACGACGATGGTGGCGTACGCGGAGTGGAGCATCAAGGCGCCCGCGCCGACGACATCGCGGGAGATCTCCTGCACGGCACGCCCGAGCGCCGCAAGCGCCTCCAGCGGCGGCATTGCAGCCAGCATTGCCCAGCTTGGAACGGCCAGGACCGCGATGGCGACGGCCATCAGCGGAAGCGCCAGGAGGATCGGCAGCACCCGCGTGAAGACGAGGGCACCGCCGGCCGCGAAGATCAGGAGGATGAGCAGAGCGAGCAAGGGGGCAGTAGGAAGCTTCGACTACAGAAGGGCGTGCTGGGACAGGTACTGATTCCGGTCGAGGGCCTTGCCCCGGAGTTCCTACCCGAGGGTCACGGCCCCCCCGGGAACCCCGATTGAGACGGGCTCAGGGCACGCTCGCAGGCTGGGCCTGGTTCCAGGAGGCGAGAGGACCTTCGAGAGCTCGGGCATTCGTGTTTGCAGGGCCCCGTGGGACCTTTTCGATTCTACGCCACGCCACCGGTCAGTCCCACACGATCCTGAGCTCGGTGACATCGGCGAGACCGTCCTTCACCAGGCCGACTCGTTCGGGAACGGGCTGCCAGGGAGCGCGGCCGTAGCGAACCTCGCAGCGGCCGGTCGCGGGCTGGAGCTGGCCCAGGAAGAGGGGGCTCCGCCCCTCGAGCGCCGGGGCGCGAGGGCTCACGGGCGCCAGGACCAGCCAGGCGGGAATGGCGCCCCATACGTAGGCGAGGTTCGGCTCCCGCGCGTGCGCCACTGGCAGAATCTGGAACCCGCCGATCTTCCCGAGAGGCGAGGTGCTGACGCAGAGCACTCCCGGATGATTGGCCCGCACGCGGCCGACGTCGGCGAACTGGCTGCCGCCAAACCGGCCGACGGCACCGACGGCCTTCTTGACCCACCCAATCGCCTCCAAGGAGCCATCGGAGTAACTGACGTAAGCGAGTCCACCGGCGCGATTGGCGATCCGCAACTCCCGCATTCGCAGTGCCGGCCTGAACGATGGAAACACCAGGACGTCACCCGACCTGGGCACATAGTCTGCTGAAATGGGGGCCGTCCCGCCCGCGCGCTCGAGCCAGACCGGGTCGCCCAGCCTGGGGGCCAGCTCAGCACCGAAGAGAGCAGTGCCCGCGGCGACGTCGGTGAAGATCGAGGTCGGGCTCGAGAAGTAGGAGCGCACCTCTTCCGCCGTCTTGAGCATCAGGTCCCTGGGCTGAAGCGTGAAGAGCACGGCGTGCCTCTTGCCTTGCGCGACCTTCACGTGAATCGCGTTCACGGCCGTGGCCGCGACCGCTCCCGGCGGGGCCCAGTCGGCCGCAGTGAAGCCCTTGTCGTCGCACTCCTGCACCCGGCCCGGGTTGGGGCGCAACACGGTGCCGATCCGGTTCCAGGTCGTGCCACCATCGGTGGAGGCCTCTATGGCGCCCCGAAACCGGTTGACGAGCCGGACGCGGCTGGTCTCGACGCGCTCCTGGGCAGCTGCCCAGCTCGCCTCGAGCATCAGGAGGGCCACCAGCAGCGCCGCCGGTCTCGCCAGACTGGCCCGCAAGTATCGAGTCATGGCTTCCTACCTTCCTGCGCATGGAGCCGCGACGGGCAAAGGCGCTGTCGCGCGCCGCGCCGCGTCAGGGCGCCGTCGTCGCGGGCGCCGCGGGAGTCGACGGAGCCGCCGGCTCCGGTCCGGCAGGTGCCATCACGGGTGGGGCGTCCGCAGGGTGAGCGACGGGCTCGGCTGGCGGCGTGCCGTGCTCCCCGTCCGCCGGCGCAGGTGCGCCCGGCGAGGCGGGTGCCGGCTGGCCGCCGGCGGCATCCGCCGGATGCGCCGCAGGCTCTGCCGGCGGCGTGCCGTGCGTGGGTGCAGCGGCCGGTGCCGTTGCGGGCTCCGCAGCTGCCGGAGCGCCGGTACCGGCCGGTGCGTTTTCCGCAGGCGCCGATGGAGGCGAAGCCTCGGCCGGCTTCGCGGGTTCGCCCGCGGGCGCTTTGCCTTCCTCGGGCTTGGCCGGCTCGGCGGGCTTCGGGGCGCTCTCTTCTTCTTCCTCGTCGTCCTCGTAGAACGAGTCTCCACCCTTGGGAGCCGTGGACGGAGGCGTCGGCTGCACGCCGTACTCCTTGAGATGCATCACGAACTCGCTGAGCATGTCGATCTGCTTGGGCGTGTCGCCGCCAGCCACATCGGGTACCAGCGACTTGCCGTCCTGCCAGAAGTTCGGCATGCGAGTGTCGGCCTGCAAGGCATCCGGGTTGTGCAGCCACCGGATCACCCAGTCCTGCTTGAGTCGCCGGTTGGCGAGGAAGAGGTCTGGCGCCTTGTTGGCCGCTTCCTCCGGAGACAGCGCTTCCTGGCCTGCCTGATGACACCGGAGGCACTGCAGTGTGTCGAAGATCTTCTTCGCCCCTGATGTCTCCTCGGTGCTCAGCACGCTGCGAGCCCGGTAGTGGAAGGGATACTCTTCGCCATCGAGGGCTGCGAAGAACTTGGCCAGCGAGATCGCCTCGGCTTCCGACATGTCGAACGTCGGCATCTTGATCTTCAGGAAGGGGCGGAGCTGATAGGGCACCTTCAGGAACTCGATCAGCCATTCCGACTGCACCTTCTGGCCCTCGCGCTGAAGTATGGGAGGGCCGAAGATCCGCTCCTCGGGCTTCTCGCCGTAGACCGAGAGGACGTGGCCACCCTGGCCATTGATACGGTGGCAACCGGTGCAGTTGAACTTGTCGACCAGCCGCCAGCCCTCCAGGATCGCGGCCTTGCGATCCGTGGGATTCATCTTGTAGGCCGGGTGCATCTCGACGCCGGTGTTGCCCATGATGAACGTGGTAATGGCGGCTACATCATCCTTGTCGAAGTCGAACTTCGGCATCTTGAGGCGGTCGACCTGCTTGCGGAAGCGGCCCTCGTCGTAGGTGCGCGGGTCGTCGATTTTCTGGGAGATCCAGCCCTGTCGGGTGAAACGGCCTTCGGCCTGCATCTTGTGCTCGTGGAGGCCGAAGTCGAACTCCTCCACCAGCTTGCTGCCGTGCGCGCTCAGCTCGGTGCCGACCTTGCCCTTGCCATATTCCATGCCCTTGATGGTGTGGCAGCCGAAGCAGCCGTAGCGCTCGACGAGCTGCTTGCCGGTCTCGGCGAGCTTCTTGTCCTCGATCCACGCGGGTGCCGGCAGCGGATCGTTCTGCTTTAACGTGGTCAGGTAGCAGGCGATCAGCTTCGACTCCTCGGGAGTGAGGCGCAACGACGGCATCCGGGCGTCCGGCATCATCTTCTTGGGATTCTCGATCCACTTGGCCAGCCATGAGAGCCGGGCCTTCTCTCCGATGCGGGTCAGCTCGGGCCCATAAACGTTTCCGGCGTCGACCGGCCTCTTCTCATCGCTGCGATGGCATGCGAGACAGCCGACGGATTCGAAGAGCTCCTTGCCCTTGGCTATCTCGTCCTTCGACGGGACGTGCTCGGGCTCGGTCGGGGTCTGTCCCTCTGCGTTTTGCCAGACGAAGGCCGACAGCGCTTGCACCTCTTCGGTGACTTGCTTGCGGATGTCTTCCTCCGACTCGAGCTTGTAGAATCCGGGCTTGCGCTCGGGGAAGAAGTTGGGCATCCGCGTGGTCGGCCTCCACTTCTTGGGATACTCGAGCCAGACGGGGAGCCACCCGGGGTAGAGCTTCTCGCGCACGGCCTTGAGGTTCGGGCCGATCCGGCGTACCTCCAAGGCCAGCTCGTCGACGCGGTGCTTGGCGGCTTCGACGGCGAGGCGGGTCTGGTTGAACTGATCGGTCTCGGTCCGGGTGGGGCCCTTGTCGAAGCTCTGCTTGCCAGCCTCGACCTTGGTTTCGTAGCCGGTCTTCAGCTTGGCGAAGGACTGCTGAAGACGCTTCAGGTCGTTTTGTGCCTCTCCGAGGCGATCTTCCTCCTCGCCGATGCCCTTGATCTTGTGGCAGCCCCAACACCCGTAGTCCTTGACGAGCTTCTTTCCCTTTAGCATGACGTCGGCGCCGGCCAGCGTACTGGCCGTCTCGTGGCACTTGAGGCATGCGGCGCTGTTCAGACCCGGTACGACCTTGTCGCTCTTTCTCAACAGCGGGGTCAACCAGTGGTGGACCTCGCCGTGCCCCTGCTCGGGCGAGCCGGTGGCGTAGCCCTGTCCCTGGTGGCATGGAGTGCAGCCCATTTTCTGGACGTCGTGGACCTTGAGCAGGTCCACGCTCTCGCCCGTGATCGGGTCGGTGACCTTCGGATGCGTCCGAAGATGGCGCTTGGCTTCGGGCAGTCCTTCCAGCCCGGGCACGTCGTAACCGGCGTGACAGGTGGCACACCTGTCGACCAGCTTGAGCTGCTCGTTGAAGACCTGCTTGATGTCGTCGTCGGTGGCGCCAACGGCCGCGAGCCGTCGCTCCAGGGTGACGACCTCGCTCTGAAAAGCGTCCAGCTCCTCCTGGGCCTTCGAAACGGGCAGGGCGAGCTCGGCGATCTTGTTCTTGAACTCCTTGCGCCGCGCGTCGAGCTCGATCATCTTCTTGCTGAGCGAATCGACGTCCGGATCGAGCTTGAGAACGGTCTCCTTTGCGGGTTCTTCGTGCTGGGCCTCGAAGCGGTAGACGGCCTCCTGGTAGACCCCGCGAATGCCCTGCAACTGCTTGCGGACGTTGCCCAGCTCGGAGGCGGCCCTCATCATCTCGTCTTCGAAGGCCTTCTTCTGCCCCTGCACCGCCTGGCCCGAGTAGGCCTCTTTCGCCGCCGCCAGCTTGGCCTCTGCCGCTTTGAATTCCGGGCTCTGCCTGGTGCTCTCGTAGAGCGCCTTCGCCTCGGAGAGCTGCCGGGCGATCTCGGAGGATGCCGTACTCCGGAAGTCGCGGACGTAGCCCTTGTAAGGGCGTCGGAAGAAGAACTCCTGGAGTAGGGAGAGCAGGGACGTCAGCACCAGCAGGACGCCCAGGATGGCGAACCAGTGGGCATACGTTCGCTGGTCCAGCGGCTCTTTGTGCTGCTCAGCTGCCATCGATGGCCTCGGCTTTCTTGGGGCGGTCCGGGGATTGAGGACCGGTCGGGGTCACACGTTGAACCACTCGGTGACCCAGATGTATTTCACGTGGAGGAAGATGCGGAGAATCATCTTCACGGGCGTCGCGAGCATCGTAGCCAGCAACGACGCGAAGACCAGGTATCGGACGATACCGAGCCGCTGGAAAAACTCGCTGCGGCGGAAACTGGGCAGCAACAGCGGTGGGAACATCACGGCCGGGAACCAGAGTGCCACGGCGGCCAGACCGATCCAGAAGCCCATCGGCGAGGCCGAATCGACCCCGAAGAACTTATCGGAGAAGTCGATGTTCGTCTCGGCCACGACTCGGTGGACATCCCAGTGCTGCCACGGCCAGAACCAGAGCCACCCTGGGCCGCGGGCGAACGTGCCAATGCAGACCATCAACACCCAGAGGAACAGGAATCCGAACAGGAAGATGCTGATGGCCAGCGGCCGCTCCCTGAGCGTGTAGTAACCGCTGCCCTTGGGATTGATGTCGATGTACGGGATGGCCATCAGCCCCACGACGATCACGTTGGGGAGCATGACGCCGGCGATCCAGGGATCGAAGTAGACCAGCAGCTCCTGCAAACCCAGGAAGTACCACGGGGCCTTGGAGGGGTTCGGGGTGACGTTCGGATTTGCCAGCTCCTCCAGCGGAGCGTCGAGGGCTATCGACCAGAGCATGAGGAAGATCGTCACACCGATGGCGACCAGGAACTCCTGCCGCACCAGGTGAGGCCAGACGGCGACGCGCTCAGGAAACCCGGCTTCTTCGGCATAGACGGCTTGCTTGACGGTCTTGCCCTCCGCGCGCGCCCGGTCGTACTTGAGCGCCTCGCGGAAGCTTAGCCAAGTGAAGAAACAGACCAGCACCAGCATGATGACGATCGGAACATTGTCCGCCTTGCTGATGATCTCCCAGAACTGATGCATGACGAGATCGCCTCTCCGTGAGACGGTCCGACTGCGACCGTGTCGTTTCGGGGTTTCCTACTGCGGGGCCGAGATTCCGCCGTCCTTGCGGACGCGCCAGAAGTGAATCGAGATGAACACCGCAACAATGAGCGGCAGCGCGATGCAGTGCCAGATGTAGGCGCGCAAGAGCGCGTTGCCGGCCACTTGCGACCCGCCCAGCATCGCAAAACGTATATCGTTGTAAGGCGTCATCCCGAGCTTGTCGCCAAATGGTCCCTCGTGACCTAACAGCGGTGTCGCGCGGGCCATGTTCGTTCCTACCGTAACCGCCCAGAAGCCGAGCTGATCGTCGGTTAGGAGGTAACCCGTGAAGGAAAGCAGCATGGTGAGGGTGAGCAGCAGCACACCTACTACCCAGTTGAACTCTCTCGGGGGTTTGTAGGAGCCCGTCATGAACACCCGGTACATGTGCAGCCAGACGCTGATCACCATCGCGTGGGCTGCCCAGCGGTGCATGTTGCGCAGCAACATACCGAACGGGACGTCGAACTCCAGGTACTTGATGTCGGCGTAGGCCGCTTCCTTCACCGGGTGGTAATAGAACATCAGTAGCGTTCCGGTGACCGTCAGCACCAGGAAAAGGAAGAAGGTGATTCCGCCCATGCACCAGGTGTGCTTCAGGTAGAGGCCGAATCTGGGGATGCGCACGGGATGCAAGTGCATGAACAGGTTGCTCATGACCTTCAGAACGCGCGTGCGCGGGTTGTCCTCCAGGTCGTGGCGCATCACCGATCGCCAGAGCTGGCTGGTCGTGACTTCTTTTTTCAGGGCGTCGACATCCATGCGAAGTCGTCCTTCCTCCTGGCCGTCGGATCAGGCCTTCAGAACGGCACCGGGCTTTTCCCACTCGCCCTTGTCCTGGCGGAACACGATGCTCTTGTCCACCTGCAGCTGACCGTCGTCGGCGAGCGTGATCTTGCAGCGCTCCAGCGGACGCGGCGCGGGGCCTTCGTAGTTGATTCCTTCCTTGGTGAAGCCGCTGCCGTGGCAGGGGCACTTGAACTTGTTCTCCGCTTCCTTCCAGACCGGCGTACAACCCAGGTGGGTGCACTTGGCCAGGAGCGCGTAGAACCCATCCGGTTCGCGCACGATCCAGACACGCTGCGACTTCTGGTACTTCGTGTCGACGGTTCCGACCGTGAACTCCGACGGATAGCCCGCCCTGAAGACGTTGGACGGCTCGAAGAGAACCCGCGGGAAGAAAAACCTCACGAGCGCCAGCGTGTAGATGCCGAGGTACGCCGCGATTGCCGACCAGCCGAGGGCCGCCATCGCCTCGCGCCGCCGGCGCATCTCGGCCAGAATGCCGTCGAGTCTGTGGAGCATGTCACCCGCTCCAGGCAACGGTGCCGGTGCCCCCGAAGCCGCTGGCTCCGCTCCCGTTGCCGCAGATGCTTCGTCTGCCATCAGCGATCGTTCTCCTCCGTCTCGGTACTTTCCCCCCGGCCGGACCATCCGAACAGCGGGCAGCTTACGGAACCTGCTTTTCGAGTGTCAACAAAAAATCGGTGAATCCAGTCACTGGCGGGCTCGAGGCTCGAGGCTTGAGGGATCAGGCTTCAGGGATCAGGGATCAGGCTTCAGGGATCAGGGATCAGGGATCAGGCTTCAGGGATCAGGGATCAGGGATCAGGCTTCAGGGATCAGGGATCAGGCTTCAGGGATCAGG
>JACPRK010000110.1 GCA_016190005.1 Candidatus Wallbacteria bacterium
ATGGCGACGGTGGCCGCGCCGTCGGTGTCGGCGCCTGCCGCGATCGTGGCTGCGAAGGTCCAGACGCTGCCACTGCCGGTCATCGCCGTGGCTGCGACGTCGTTGACGGTGCCGGGCGCCGCGATGGCCAGTGAGGGCGTGGTGGCGAGAGACTCGCTGAAGGTCGCCGTGAGCGTGAGGCTGCCGAGCCCAACGGCCGCGGTGCTCTTGCTGTACGTCAGCGCGACCGTGGGAGATGTGTTGTCGATGACGAAGGTGGCGTTGTCGACTGCCCCGCCGGAGTTGCCACCCGGATCCTGGGCTCCCGCGATCGCGACGGTCGCCGCGCCGTCGGTGCCGGAGCCTGCCGAGATGGTGGCTGCGAAGGTCCAGACGCTGCCACTTCCGGTCATCGCCGTGGCTGCGACGTCGTTGACGGTGCCGGGCGCCGCGATGGCCAGCGTCGGCGTGGTGGCGAGCGACTCGCTGAAGGTCGCCGTGATGGTGAGGCTACCCGCGGGTACGCCCGCCGGGTTCTTGCTGTACGAAAGGACGGCCGTTGGGGCCGTCGCATCGATGGCAAAGGAGCTGTTGGTGGCGGCGGTGTTGGGGTTGCCCGCCGCGTCCTGTCCGCCCGCAATGCTGACAGTGGCCTGTCCCTCGGTGCCAGCCCCCCCTTGGATTGTGGCTGCGAAGGTCCAGACGGTCAGGGGCGTAGCCCCGGTGCTACCGGCCATCGCCGTGGCGTTCACGTCGTTGGCAGTGCCGGGCGCCGCGATGGCCAGTGTCGGAGTGGTGGCGAGAGTCTCGGTGAAGGTGGCCGTAATCGCCAGAGTGCCTGCCCCGACGCTTGACGGGTCCTTGCCATAGGTCACCGTGACTGCGGGGGGGACCGTGTCAACCGAGAAGGTCCTTCCCGCGGGCTGCGCCAGAAGATGGTTCCCCGAGGTGTCCGTCGCATCCAGGGTGACGCCGAAGACGCCGTCGTCGCCGGACACGATCCCGTGGGTGTGGGTCCAGACGAGCGGGTTGGCCGTCTGCGTCATGGCAGTGGCCGCCATGTCGTTGGCACCGGAACCCGACGTATCCCCGGCGATGGCGATCGTCGGCGTTCCGGACGGCGCTGCGTTGAACTGTACGGTCACGATGAGCTGTTCCTCCCGGTACAGGAGGTCGCATGGGCCTTGGTCCAGCGTGAGCGACGCCCTGAAATCCGGCGCCAGCTCGAAGGAAGACACTCTGGTAAATCTAGGGTCCACCACCCACAGCTTGCCCCCGGAAGTTGCCAGTCCACGTGGATAGTCCATGCTGAACGGAGAGGGCCCGATATCCTGTTCGTCTGCGGTGCCAGCTGCGTTGAAAGCGGTCGGACCGATGGCGCCGGCCGCCGGCTGGCCATTGGAGGTGGGGATGGAGGACCAGACAAGCACGCGGCTATTGTTACTGTCCGACACGAAGAGCCGGGTCCCGTCACTGAAGACGTTGGACGGGGAGTAGAGCGAGGAGGCGCTGAGGCCGCCGTTGTTGTAGGTGCTCGAGGTGAAGTTGGGCTGCCCAACGACCAGGTCGGCTGCCTTCTGGTTCGTTGACGGGATGCAATTCCAAATCAAGACGCGGTGCTTGTAGGGCTCCGATACGAAGAGCCGAACCCCGTCACCGAAGACGTCGGACGGGTAGTAGAGTGAGGAGGCGGTGACGCTGCCGGAAGCGTTCGACGTGAAGTTGGGCTGGCCCAGGACAACGTCTGCTGGCTGCTGGTTCGCCGCGGGCATGCTGTTCCAGATGAGCACGCGGTGGTTGTTCGCGTCTGCCACGGAGAGTCGAGTTCCGTCGCTGAAGACGCCCTCGGGGTAGTTGAGCGAGGAGGCGCTGACGCCACCGTTGTTGTAGGTGTTGGAGGTGAAGTTGGGTTGCCCCAGGACCCGATTGGCCGCTTGATTGTTCACCGTGGGGATGCTGGTCCAGATGAGTACACGGTGGTTGTACTGGTCTGCCACGAAGAGTCGAGTTCCGTCGCTGAAGACGTCATGAGGGTAGTTGAGCGAGGAGGCGCTGACGCCACCGTTGTTGGAGACGTTGGAGGTGAAGTCGGGCTGGCCCAGGACTACGTCTGCCGCCGGCAGGTTCCCCGTGGGGATGCTGTTCCAGATCAGCACGCGGTGGTTCCTCGTGTCCGCCAAGAAGAGTCGGGTGCTATCGGTCGAGAAGCCATCGGCGCTACTTCCCAACGTCGAGGCTGACACGGCGCCCGTTTCCGAAGTCGACACCGACGTGAAGTCGGCCTGCCCCAGCACGAGGCTCGCGGCCGTCTGGTTGGACGTCGGAATGCTGTTCCAGACCAGCACGCGGTTGTTGTTCTCATCTGCCACGAAAAGACGCGTCCCATCGCTGCAGATGCCTTTGGGATAGGCGAGGGTCGCACCACTGATGCCGCCATTGTTGTACGAGTTCGAGGTGAAGTCGGGCTGGCCCAGGACCACTTCTGCGGCCTGGGTGTTCGTCGTCGGAAGGCTGTTCCACAGGAGCGCCCGATGGAATCCGCTATCCCCCACGATCAGCCGGGTTCCGTCGAACTGGACGCTATTCGGCGACCGGAGCCTCGAGGCGGTCGCGCTGGAGTTGGACGTACTGGTCGTGAAGTTGGGCTGGCCCAGAACCAGGTTTGCAGCCGTCTGGTTCACCGTCGGGATGCTGTTCCAAATCAGCACACGATTGAAGTAGGTGTCCGCCACAAAGAGCCGTGTGCCGTCGCTCGAGACGCCCCTGGGAGCCTGGAGGCGCTTGTCGCTCGCGGTCGTGTACCAGTTGCTGGTCGTGAAGTCGGGCTGACCCAGGACAACGTTGGCGGCCGCCTGGTTCGCAGTGGGGATGCTGGTCCAAATCAGTACCCGGGAGTTCCCCTCATCTGCCACGAAAAGCCGTGTCCCGTCGCTGAAGACGCCGGCGGGCTCGCTGAGCGTCGAGGCGCTCGTGCCCCCGTTATCCGCCGTGAAGTTGGCCTGGCCCACGACCACGTCTGCGGCCGCCTGGTTCGTCGTCGGGATGCTGTTCCAGATGAGCACGCGGTTGTTGCCCGTGTCTGTCACGAAGAGTCGCGTGCCGTCGCTGAACACGCCGGAGGGATAGTTGAGTGTAGACGCGCTGGGCGTGTCGCCGGGGTAGTTGCGCGTGCCCGATCCGAACCTGGGTTGCCCCAGGACCACATCGGGAACCTGTTGATTCGAGGTGGGGATGCTGTTCCAGATGAGCACTCGGTTGTTGCTAGCGTCTGCCACGAAGACTCGGGTTCCGACGGAGCAAACGGCAGACGGGTTTTCCGTGAGCTTGCGATACCTCTCCAGATCCCATCCGTTGAGCTGTCCCAGGAACCGGCTTGCTCCCGGCGTCACTGACCACGACTCCGATCCCGTGGCGGCCACCTGCAACTGCTGGCTCGAGCCCAGATCGGTGACGGTCCCTGTCGCCCCGAGCTCGACCCCGTGGAAGAGGGTAGCGGACGTCTTGGGGGTCACCTGGAAGACCAGGGACTGGCTGCCGCCAGCACCGATCGTAACGGGAAGCGACGGCCCGGTGACCTCGTACTGGAAATCCACGAGGCGGGCACCGATTCGAAACGACAGGTTCAGAGCATCCACGCGGATCGAGGAGGAGAGTGGATTGTCCACGGTGACCGTCACCGGAGATGCTTCCACGACCGGCAGAGCTGTCTCCTGTCGCCGCGCGATGTCCCCTGCAGTTACCGTGAGCGTGACCGAATCCGCTCGTGCCGTCGCAGCCCCGGCCAGCGCAACCAACAGCACGGGCAGAAGAACGGGGATGCTGCGCCACCGCCTGACTGCGCCCGGGGCCGTACGGCTCCAAAGAGGGGTGGCGTCGAGTTTGCGGAGTGGGCGGGAGTGCAGCTCTTGCATGGTGGGCGTCCCCTTTGTCGCTGGTCTCGCGATACCGGTTGGATGTTGAGAAGACGGCAGTCCGCGTGCGGTCGAGGTGGCTCGGGAACATCGGAAAGTGAGCCTGGAAGGCCCGCCCCGTCTTCGCCGCCAGCGCCGTTAGCAACAACCGCGCCGAGTTGCCAAATCCAGTCGCCCATCCGGCCGATTCTCGGCTCCAGAAAAGGCGCAGAATCGTTTCTCGCTCCCGCGGGCGTCACTGTGCGGACCCCCGAGAACCTGTCATCCATGTCAGTTGCACCTGACATGGATGACAGGCCGCCCGGGTCTCCCAGCGTGACACCGGATACCGAACAGCCTCGTCCCGAGCCCCGCAGCGAAGCTCTCGGCTTCCTCGGCCACCGACTCTCCCTCCGCCCGCCGGCGCCGCCAAGTGACCTCTCTTCGCGCTCCAGAAAAGGCGAAGCGCGCCTCTGGCCTCCCGCCATCCCCGTCCGGCCCGAAGGGAGCCGGAAGGCCTGACTGTCAGAAATGTCAGGTCGGGCTTTCAGCCGGCGCCAGAAGACATGACGACGCGATCGATCCGACCTGGAGTAGTCGAGTGCGCGCCGTGATGGCTCCGGAGCTTCGCCGGCGACAGGCTGCCAGGAAGTCCCATTTCGGGCCCGGCGCGCCGTGCTCGAGCGCGGGATCGTCGAACAGTCGCGCGACCAGCCTCGTCAACGACTCGAGCTGCTCGACCTCGGAACACCGCATCGCCTGGTCGTAGATTTCGTCCACGGTTCGGGCGAAGGGGGCCAGCACGAAGCTCCTCCCCACCCGGCGCCGCCCTCGAGGAGATCCACGCGTGCCCGTCGTTCGCGGCGTAATCGCTGAGAGACGTCGGTCAACGCACGTAGCGAGAGATGCCGTCCTTGATGGGGATCCGATAGCAACGGAGCAAAATCCAACGAACTTGCTCCGAATGGCCTGATCGTAGATCAGATGAAAGCGGCGGCACAGTCGCTCGGTCTGGCCGATCACCTTCGAGAGAGGAAGGCGGCCGGACCGTGACCTCGCTTCTTGGGATGAGGACGCGGTTCAGGTCTCTTCGGCATGTCGAGAGCGTACAGCGCGAGGCAGAAGCGCGCGAGAAACTTCGTACATCCGGTATTCCGCGAAATTGGCTCGAGCAGTCCAGGCATACGACCCTTGCCCCCTGATAGTCACTTGCGTATCTAGTCACTTGAGCATATACTCATTACATGGTCGACGTCTACGCCACGGATGAGATGTTGGCGTGGTACCGGGAGCTCACGGTGAGTGAAGCCAACGCTGTAGATCGAAGCGTCAGACTCTTGGCCGAGATGGGTGTTGCACTGGAGCATCCCCACTCGAGCTCCATCAAGAGTTCGCGATATCCGCTACGAGAGCTTCGCGCGACGGCGGGTCACTCCGAGCTCCGGGTGATCTACGCTTTTGATCCTCGCCGAGACGCTGCCCTCATCATCGGCGGCAACAAGTCCGGCAACGCTCGCTTCTATGACCAGATCGTCCCCGTCGCTGAGAAAATCTGGGAGGAGTACCTCGCCGAGCAGAAAGCCGGCAAGCACGGCTGATGGAGGCTGTCATGACTCGTCATCGCTGGAACGATGTAGCCAGGACCAAGTTGAGCGCCGAGCAAGTGGAAGCCAATGAAAGGTGGGCCAAGGCCGAGGTCTTGGAGTTGAGCTTGAAAGCCGTACGTCAGCTGGTCGGAAAGACCCAAGTCGCGGCAGCCAAGGCGGCTGGGATGACTCAGTCCGAGCTCTCGAAGGCCGAACGAAGAGAAGATCGGCTCCTGTCCACCTTGCGGCGATACATTGAAGCTCTCGGTGGTGAGCTCGAAGTCATCGCCAAGTTCGGAGACAGGACGGTAAAGTTGCGCGGGTTGTAGGGCAGATACCGCCGGGAAGTTCGCTGGATTTTGCTCCGTTGCTATCGGAACCCCGAGTCGCCGAGATCCCGGCAAGCTCGGAAACCTCAACCTCCCGGCGGACTCTCCTCACGCCAGGCCTTCAGCAGCCGGTAGAGCTGCCGCTCGCCGAGGCCGAGGATCTGCGCGGCTTGCTTCCGGTTGCCGGCGACGTTCTGCAGGACGCCCAGGACGTGGCGGCGCTGGGCCTCGTGTAGCGATACCAGCACACCGTGCGGGTCCGCGGCCGCCGGCAACCGGAGGTGTTGCGCCCCGATCTCCCTGGCGCTCTCGAAGCGAGCCAAAACGGTGGCGCGCTCCATCGTATGCGCCAGCTCTCGCACGTTGCCGGGCCACTCGTAGGCCAGCAGCGCCTCGCGGGCCGTCTTGCCCAGAACCGGCGGTGCCGCGGATCGGCTTGCGGCCTCCTCAATGAAGTGCTCGGCCAGCGGCACGATGTCGTCCGGCCGCTCGCGCAGCGGCGGTACCAGCAGCCGGACAACGACGAGTCGGTGGTACAGATCCTCCCGGAAGCGGCCCGCGGAAACCTCGGCGCCCAGGTCGCGATGCGTCGCGGCGAGCACGCGCGTGTCCACCGCGCGCTCGCGATTGGAGCCGAGCCGGCGGACCACGCGCTGCTCGAGGAACCGCAGGAGCCGCGTCTGCACCGCGGCCGGAATATCACCGATCTCGTCGAGCAGCAGCGTGCCGCCGGCTGCAACCTCCAGCAATCCGGGACGCGCCTCCGAAGCGCCCGTGAACGCACCCCGTTCGTGTCCGAATAGCTCGGCGTCGAGTAGTGAATCCGGGAGCGCCGCGCACTGAACGACCACCAGGCTGCGGTCGCGCCGGCAGCTGGCTCTGTGGATGAAATCCGCCAGCAGGTCCTTTCCCGTGCCCGTTTCGCCCTCCAGCAGCACCGAGCAGTCCGTATCGGCCAGCCGCTGGGCCTGGTCGAGCACTTGCCTCATCGAATCCGAATGGGCCAACACGACCGGGTCCGGCCGACGGCGGCGGCCGCGAAGCTCCTCCCGGTACAGTTGGTTCTGACGCGCGAGCCGCACCTTCCCGGCGGCCTGATCCAGCAGCAGTTCCAGCTCGGCGAGCCGCGCGGGTTTGGTGACGAAGTGGAACGCGCCGCGCTTCATCGCGTCGATGGCGACCTCGATGGAGCCGTGGCCGGTGATGACGACGACTTCGAGGTTCGGGTCGCCCTCGCGAAGCGCCTCGAGAAGCTCGAGCCCGTCCTTGCCCGGCATCAGCACGTCGATCAGGGCGGCGTCGAGCTCGTCGGCCCGGGCCGCCGCCAGCGCTGTCTCGAACCCGTCGGCCTGCAGCACCCGGTACCCGTGCTCCGACAGGTAGGTGGCCACGTTCTCCCGAAAGTCGACTTCGTCGTCGGCCAGGAGCAGCGTGCGAAGCGTCATGGCCGGTCTTGCTCCCAGGCAACGGCTGGGGAGGCGAATCCCCCGGCGGCCCGACGGCGCTCCAGTTCGGCCCGGGAGTCCTCCGGCAACCAGATCCGGAACACCGTGCTCCCCGGAACACTCTCGAACGCGATCCGGCCGCGGAGCGCCTCGACGAGCTGGCGGCTGAGGTAGAGGCCGAGTCCTGTGCCCTGCCCCACTGGCTTGGTGGTGTGGAAAGGCTCGAAGAGACGGGCCTGGACCTCCGGCGCGATGCCGTGGCCGGTATCCGACACGGTCAACTCCACTCCATTGGCGGCGCGGTCCAACTCGAGCGCGACGCGGCCGCCGGCGGGTGTCGCGTCCATGGCGTTGAGCAAGAGGTTGATCAATATCTGCCGGATGGAGTGGCCGTGGCTGCCGGTGAGCGCCACCCTCAGCAGAGCCGCGGGCGCGGGGAACTCCAGCAAGACCGAGCGGGCGCGGGCGTGGGCGGCCACCAGGTCGTGAACGTCTGCCAGCACGAGCACGAGGTCCACCTGCTCGAGTTGCTCTCCGGGGCGGCGCGCGAAGCCGAGCAGGTTGTCGATGATCCGTTTGCACCGGTACACGTTCTTCTCGATGCGGCCCAGGTGGTGCTGCAGTTCGTCTGGGGCCATCGCGTCGCCCGCGTCGGTCCGGCCGGCCAGGATCTCGGCCGAGCTGGCCACGGCGGCCAGCGGGTTGTTGAGCTCGTGGGCCACGCCGGCCGCCAGCCGGCCGACGGCGGCCATCTTCCCCTCCTGGGCGACCTGGGACTGCATCCGCTTGATCTTCGTGATGTCCTGGATGAGCCCCAGGCGCTGACCTCCGCGGCCGCCGATGGGGCTGCACTGCACGAGAAAGACGCGTTGCTCGCCACCCACCGTGAGGCAACGCTCGGTCGGAGCGCAGACCCGCTCCGAACACGCGATGCCCAGCGAACAGCCGGTGCAGACCCGTGAGTCGTCCCAGAGACGTGTGTGACAGACTTCACCGATCAGGTCCGTGCCGAACCACTCGAGCGCCTTGTCGTTGACCCAGGCCATGCGGTTGTCGCCTTCGAGCACGACCATCGCCGCCCCGATGCTGCGTACGATCTCCTCGGTTTTCGCCTCCTCCTTGGAGAGCAGGTCGCTGGCCTCCAGCACCAGCTCGCTTCGCTCCCGCAGCCTGCCCACGAGCGTCGTGGTGAAGTACGCGGCCGAAAACGCTGCCAGGACGAAAGCGACGAGGATTCCCGTGATGCCGGTCCATCGCAGTCCTTCCATCGCGGACGAAGTGGAGCTCGCTGGCAGGCTCGTTCCGGCGCCCGGGGCAAGAGGGTGCACATCCCAGGCGCCGGTCTCCTGCAACAGCACCATTCCGCAGAAGAGCAGGCACGCCATGGCCGTCACGGCGTAGGCCTGCCGGCGGCCGAACAGGACTCCCGCAATGCAGACGTGGAACAGGTAGAAGAGAGAGAACGGGTTCTGGATGCCGCCGGCGAAGCCGAGCATCACGGTCAGGGCGACCAGATCGAGAAAGACCTGGGGAAAGGCCAGGCGCGCGTGGCCCGCATCCCGCTGAAGCAAGCCCTGGAAGACCGCGTTGTAAACGGCCATCGCCGCCGCGGCCATGCTCACGGCGAACGCCCCCCTCCCCGACAGCACTCCGAGCATTCTCCAGCTCGCGAAGGTCGTCACCAGCACCCCGACAATGGCGAGCCACCGCAACTGGATAACCCACAGTCCCTGGGTCTTCTGCTCCCGGTCTTCGACTTGCCGTGCCATTTCCCGCATCTTCCCAGCGGCCGGGACCGAGAGCGAGGGTGCGCCACGGCTCACCATCCACCAGGCGACCAGCCCAGCAAGCGCGAAGGAAGTCATCGTGCCGCGGACCATGTGGAGCACGCTCAGCAGGTCGGCAGAAGCGCCGCGCAGCAGGGTACGCTCGACGATCTCGTAGACGCCGAACATCACGAGCCAGGCGGCGAACGCCAGCGGCACCCAGCCGAGGGGATGGGGCGGCCCGACCTCGAAGGGCCTCGGTACGCTCAGGTCGGCATTCATCGAGTGCGGTGGAAGCGAGAAGATCATGGCACGGCCTACCGCTTCGACCCTTGCCCCAAGCATACCTCAGATCCGACCCTGCCGCGGCAAGCCCTGATCGTCGAGGGACGCTCCCGTTTGTCTGCGGTGGACGGGAGCACTCCGCCGTGGGGCAGGCGGGGATGTTCTTACGGAATGCCGTGCGCCACTCGAAAACCGAGCCAGAGTTTGGCACAGCCGTCGCACAAGCCCTTTCGTTTCGAGGCCCTCAAGCCCGTGGGGGAGGCATTGAAGGGAAGGCCTCTGACCACGTGGCCATTCTCAGGGCCTTGACAGGCTTCAGATGTCTTCCTTGCGTACCAGCGGCTGTCATACCAGTCAAGGCACCACTCGGCAGCATTTCCAACCATGTCCAGCGCGCCGCAGGCCGCGGCGCCGGCAGGAAGGGAGCCAACAGGGATCGTGGAGAAGCTATCGTCCAACTCCACGAGACAGAACCGGGCAAGAGAAGGACCTGGCTGCTCGTTCCCCCACGGAAACAACCTCGCGTCCGTTCCTCGAGCCGCGAACTCCCACTCCGCCTCCGTGGGTAGCCGGCACCCCGCCCAGAGACAATAGGCGTTGGCATCAGCCCACGTGAGGTTCACGACCGGTTCGGACTCGTCGACCCACCTGGGCATCCGCGGCATGGAGCGTGCGGTCGCCGATGCGAAGGCTCGGTACTGTCGCCAAGTCACCTCGTATTTTCCCAGCAGGAAGGGCTGGAGCGTGACCGTGTGAACCGGCTGTTCGTCTTGTTCTCCACCTTCGGCTCCCATCTGAAACGAGCCGCCAGTGATGCTGATCAAGATCGAGCCGTCTACGACATTCCTGTAGAGCGGGAAGGCTGGCGAGTATGAGGCGATTGGCTGCAGATTTCTTATCGCGAGAGACTCGGCTTCTTTCACAAGAGCGCCGGAGGTGACCGCGTACAGGTAAGCAAGACTCGCCAGGAATCCGAGCGAGGCTACGAAGTTCAAGCGCCCATTGGGCCGAAGGCGCGAGGGCTTGGAAGCGCTCTCTCTTTCCGGGTCGAGCTCTTCTAAGGGGCGCTGGCCCAGGACGGTGAAGTAGGCCGCAGCTCGTGCGCCGGAGGCCGTCCCGTGGGGAGCCGAGGTATGCAGCGCGTGGGCAGGAGGTTTCGTACAGAGCCGCTGGTGGTCGCCCAGGACAGTCTCACTCTCGAACGTGCTCCCGCACCGCGTGCAGACGATCTGAAAGAGTGTGAACTGAATGACACGTTCCGAGCCTGCCTCGATAGTGATCTCCTCCTCAACAGGTCGACAGCCAATGGCGCTGGCCACCACGCGATGGCCCCCCGGGGCCAGGCCTTCGATGCGGGCTGGGGATAGACCGTACGGCTTCCCATCCACGCTCACCTGCACGCACGCCGGTATGGTATTGACCAGGAGCCTTCCGTGGAATCGAGCCGTCTCGGGCTCCGCTTCTACCAGTTGGCCGCCATTCATCGGGCGAGGAGAGGGCGCCGCTCCACAGGAGGCCGCCCTCGGCGCGCCAGAGACGCTGGTGCTGGTAGGAGTGTGAAAGCGCTGGCCCGGAGCGACGCAGTCACTGCGCCGAACGGTCTCGCCGATCAAGGTCGCCCCGACCGAAGTGAGTCGAGATGCGTCGGTCTGGGCGGCCTGTCGCAGCGAGTCTCGCATGCTCTCCGCACTCTGGAAGCGCTCGGTTGGGTTCTTTGCCAAGGCGCGGTAGAGAAACTCGCGCCAGGCGCCCGGGAGGTCGGTGGGAATCTCGGGCTGCTGGAGGACGTGCCCACGCATCACCTCCGCAGGCGAGCCTTCGAATGGCCGTCGGCCCGCAAGTAGCTCGAAGGTCATGACGCCGGCGGCGTAGAGATCGACGCGATGGTCGTGCTGCAGGCCGAATTGCTCGGGAGCCATGTACGCGGGCGTTCCCTTGACGACGTTCTCAGAGGTGGTTGACGTGGCTTGGGCGCTGCGAGCTATGCCGAAATCGGTCAGCTTGAGCAATCCGTCGGCTTGCACCATCGTGTTCTGTGGCTTGAGGTCTCGGTGCACGACCCCGTGGGCGTGCGCGTGCATAAGCCCGGCCAGTAGGTGCTCCATCAGCGCACAGGTCTCCGACTGTGTGCGGGCGCGGCCATCGGAGAGGAGCTGGTCCAGAGGACATCCGTCGATGAACTCCAGGACCAGCAGCAGCCCGGTTGCCGGCGGAGCAACCGGCAGGCAGGTCAGGAAAGTCACGATATTGGCGTGCGGAGGCATTGACGCGAGCGCCTGGGCTTCCTTGACCATCTGGCCCACGTCGCCCTCGACGATCCACTTGACAGCCACGTCGCGCAGCCGCACACCGCCGAACTGTTCCTCGGCCCGGTACACGTAGGCGAAGGCACCCTGCCCCAAGAACTGCCGCAGTACGTAGCGTCCCTGCTGCAGCGACTTGCCAACGAACTTCCCCGGATCAAGTCTCATTTCACTCGACTTCGCTCTCGTCAGCGTACCAGTCCAATGGTCCGCCGTCACTGCCTCCGCTCGATCTCCGTCATGTCCTGGATGAACCCCAGCCGCTGACTTCCGCAGCCGCAGATCGGGCTGCAGCGCAAACCCCGTGGTGCGACCTGGGTCGCGATTGCTGCAGCAGTGTGTGCTGCGGGCTCTCAACGGCGGGCAGCCGTCGACCGAAGGCTATCGCTGATGGGATCGAACAACGAAGCGAGGCCTCCTTGCACCGGCAGGCTTCGACGAGCTCAATCCGGCCGGAGTCGCGGGCCGGGAGCTCGAGTGTCCCTGGGATTGGCGATCCTGTTCTTGGCTCTGCTTGCTGGCGCGTCGACCGCGTGGGGGTGCTGCGGGCAGGGTCCAATCGTCGGCCCCAGGCCTGCGACGCCGCTGATGGAGCGCGAGCCCGCAGGCGGGCCGGTGGAGGTGCTGGTGCTGGCGCCCCTGGACGGCGCGGGGGCGTGGCCGGCGAGCCTGCGGTCCGCTCTGGCAATGTTGCCCGGGGTCGGTCGGGTGGAGGTCGATCCGGCGCGCGGGCTTGCGCGAGTGGGGTTCCGCGAGCGGCAGGTGCCCGTGGAGGCGCTGGTGGAGTCGGCTCGGTTGGCGGGCGTGCTCGCTCGGCCTACCCGGCTGGTGAGGATACCCTTGCCGAACGGCGGCGAGAAGGGAAGGGCGGCTGCCGTGGAGGCGATGCTGATGCGCGAAGCCTCGGTCCGCGAATTCGAGCTGGAGGTCGAGGGAGCGGCGGCCGTGGCGCGGGTCTGGGCGGAGTCGGAGGCCGGGCTCGGGGGGCTGATCGACCGGGTGACCCGGGTGCAGCCGGGACCGGCGCCGGTGCGCTGAGGCGCGGGGGAGTAGGGGCTGGAATCCCAGGCCCGTGCACAGCGAACCCTAGGTGGCCTCGCCCGGCGGCGCAGGCTACTCCGGGCTGTCGGGCAGGTCCTCGGGGCCGAAGGAGCGGGGGAGCAGCTCGCGGAGGGACTGGGTGATCTTCTTTTGGCTGCCGGCCATGACGACGGGGAGGTCGGGGGCGAACTCGTTGAGAGTCTGGCGGCAGGCGCCGCAGGGCGCCACGGGCTTTCCGGAGCTGCAGACGATGACGATGGCGGCGAACTTCCGGTGGCCCTCGCTGACGGCCTTGAGGAGGGCTGTGCGTTCGGCGCAGATGGAGTGGCCGTAGGCGGCGTTCTCCACGTTGCAGCCGGAAAAGATCAAGCCCTCCTCGGTGAGAAGGGCAGCTCCCACTCCGAACTTGGAGTAGGGGTTGTAGGCCATCTTCATGGCCGCGAGGGCTGAGGTCTCCAGCTTTGCGAGCGTGGCTTCGTCGAGTGCTGTGATCGCCATGGGGAGGGAGCTCTAGCCGAAGGGACTACGCCGGGGCCGAGGGCCTCGAGGTCCGCGCGGGGTCAACCGCGATCGGTTCGGGCCGGCTCGGCCCCGGGTCCGGATTGGGAAATCAGCGCTTGCTGTACTGGGGCCGCTTGCGGGCGCCCTTGAGGCCGGGCTTCTTGCGCTCGACCATGCGGTCGTCGCGCGAGAGCATGCCCGCCTTGCGGAGCACCGGGCGGAGGTTCGGATCACAAGCCACCAGCGCGCGAGCCACGCCCATGCGCAGTGCGCCGGCCTGGCCTGAGAGACCGCCGCCATCGACCCGGGTGACGATGCTGACCTTGTCAGCCGTCTCGGTCGCCTTCAGCGGTTCGCTCGCGTACATCTCCCAGTCGGGGTTGTGGATGTACTCCTTGAGCGTCTTGCCGTTGACGGTGAAACCGGTGGTGCCGGGGAAGAGGCGAACGCGGGCCGTGGAGGTCTTGCGGCGGCCGACGCCCCAGAAAAACGACATGGAAGTCATAAGTCTTGTCCTGCGAGTGCGTTACGAAAGAGTGCCAGTGGAGTTACTTCTTGCGCGGATCGACCGGGACTGCCTCCGGCTTCTGCGCCGAGTGAGGGTGCTGGGTCCCCTTGTAGACGTGCATCTTGAGGAAGATGCGGTCAGCGAGCTTGTTCTTGGGCAGCATGCACTTGACGGCGTGCTCGATGACGCGCTCGGGGTGAGACGCGAGCAGCTCCTTCAAGCTCTTGCTCTTCATGCCGCCCTTGTAGCCGGAGTATTCAAAGTAGAACTTGTCCGACATCTTCGAGCCGGTGACGGCGATCTTCTCCGCGTTGATCACGACGACGTGGTCGCCCGTGTTCATATGCGGCGTAAAAGTCGGCTTGTGCTTACCTCGCAGGATCGTGGCCACACGGGCTGCGACCTTGCCGAGGATCTGGCCGTCGCAGTCGATGAGCAACCAGCGAGGCTGGATCTCTTCAATCTTGGGCAAATACGTCTTCATCTCGAGACTTCTCCTGAGGTGAGGGGAAACTCCGGAAACAAAAAGCTGGTCCCCCCCAGATCGATTTCGGGAAGCGGCAATCTAGCATGACATCGCCGCCGAGTCAACAGCTTTGGCGGCCGAGTCGTCCGGGTACCACACGCGGACCAGGTAGAGGCCTTCCGGGGGAGCGGGCTCGATGCCGCGGCCCTTCACGCGGGCGGAGAGAAGCTCCTGCATCGTTTCGGGGGGGACGCGACCCTCGCCCACGGCGATGAGCCAACCCATGATGTTTCGGATCATGCCGCGCAGGAAGCTTCGGGCCGTGAAATCGGCGTGGATGAACGGGCCCTGGCGAGAAAAGCAGATCTCCTCGATGGAGCGCTCCAGCCGAACGGCCTCGATCGGCCGCTTGGCGAAGCTGACGAAGTTGTGGTCGCCGACCAGCTGTGCGGCGGCGGCTTCCACGCGCGTCCAGTCGAGCGGCCGACGAAGGAACGTCACGTACGGCTCGAGCAGGACCGAGCGCGGGAGCGTCTCCGTCATGACGTAGCGGTAGGCCCGTCGCACCGCGTCGTACCTAGGGTGAAAGTCGTCGTGGACCCGCCGGGTCGTTCGGACCCGGATTCCGAGCGGCAGCTGCGCCTGGACCGCCGCTTCGATGGCGCGCATCGGCATCTTCGTATCCACGGTGCAAGCAATGACCTGCCCGAACGCGTGGACGCCCCTGTCGGTTCTGCCCGCCGCCAGTGCCCGCACAGGCTGGCCGAAGCAACGTGCCAGCGCCTTCTCGAACTCGCCCTGGACGGTCGTGCATCCTGGCTGGACCTCGTAGCCCTGGAACCGGCTGCCGTCGTATTCGACTATGAACATGATCCTCATGGGAGGCTTGAGGCTTGAGGGACCAGAATCGAGAATCGAGAATTGAGAATTGAGAATCGAGGGCTGAGGCCTGACTCCTGACGCCTGACTCCTGAGGCCTGACTCCTGAGGCCTGACTCCTGAGGCCTGACTCCTGAGGCCTGACTCCTGACGCCTCAAGCCTGACCCGTGCGAACGGGGCTTGGGAGCGAAATTCTACCGCATTCGAGCTTGACAATTCAGTGTCATGCCCCTAGAATTGCGTACCTTCCGCGCGATAGCGCGTGCACGCTCGATCTCTTCGCCCCTGGCGACGTACCGGTGGAGCGGACCCCCAAAGCTCAGGCAAATCGCAACAACGTAGTATTACGATTCCCAGTACCCAGTACCCAGTATCCCAAGTAGCCCTGGAGGAGAAGATGCAGAGAGCGTTGGCTTCAGTTGTCATCAGTAGTTTCCTGCTGTCCAGCACGCTGTTCGCGGCGGCGGCCATCGACCCCAAGGTCCAGTCGGCGCTGGACAAGGCGGGCCCCGGTGACAGCGTCAAGGTCATCGTCCTGTTCAAGGACGCGCCGAACTTCAATATCGACTCGCCCGCCGCCGAAGGCCCCGAAGCCCGGCAGCGCCTCGAGGAGAGCCTGCGCGCCAACGCCCACGAAGCCCAGAAGGACTTCGGCGTCTTTGCGGCCTCCGACAAGTCGATCCGCAACGTCAAGCACTTCTGGCTCGTCAACGCCGTGAGCTGCGTCGCCACTCCCGAAGCGATCGAGAAGATCGCCGCCCGGGAGGACATCAAGGCGATAGTCCCCAACGAGATCATCCGGCTAGAGCCGACCCGCGAGGGCCCGCTTCCCAAGGAAGTTCTCCATCCCCGCAAGGGCGATGTCACCTTCACCTACGGTCTGAAGAAGCTCAAGATCCCCGAGCTGCGCCAGGTCTACGGCCTGGACGGCCAGGGTGTCACCGTCGGCCTCATCGATACGGGCGTCGACTTCGAGCACCCCGATCTGAAGGGCAAGATGGTGACCTGGAAGGACTTCGTCAACAACAAGCCCGCGCCCTATGACGACCAGGGCCACGGCACGCACTGCGCCGGCACCATCGCCGGCAGCGCTACCAGCGGGCTCGCCATCGGCGTGGCCCCCGGCGCCAAGATCACCGCCGCCAAGGCGTTCTCCAGCTCCGGCAGCGCCGAGACAGACTGGCTCCTGGGCGCGATGCAGTGGATGACGGACCCGGACGGCAACCCGGCAACCAACGATGCCCCGCCCATCGTGAGCAACTCCTGGGGCGGCGGCCCGGGCCGCACGGTCTTCCTGGACGCCACCAAGAACTGGGTCCGGCTCGGCATCTTCCCGAACTTCGCGGCCGGCAACTCCGGCCCGGGCGCGGGTTCGGTCGGTACCCCCGGCGGATTCCTCGAGAGCTTCGCTATCGGTGCCACCACGTCTTCGGACTCCATCGCTGACTTCTCCAGCCGCGGCCCGGTCACCTGGGACGGCAAGCAGTACACGAAGCCCGATGTTTCCGCTCCGGGCCACGACGTCACCTCGGCCAAGCCGGGCGGCGGGTACCGCAATCTCTCGGGCACCTCGATGGCCACGCCGCACGTCTCGGGCCTGATCGCCCTGATGCTCCAGGCCTCTCCCGGCATGGCCATCAATCAGATGCGCGAGCTGCTGGAGTCCACCTCTGACGACCTCGGGACGGCGGGCAAGGACAACACCTTCGGCTCGGGCCGGGTCAACGCGCTGGCCGCGGCCCAGATTGCCGTCAGTGGCGGCAAGGTCGTCGGCAAGCTGACCGACGCCTCCAACGGCGCCGGGCTCAAGGGCACCATCCGAATCCAGGAGAACGGCTTCGTGATCCAGACCGGTTCCGACGGCGCCTTCCGGTTCGTTCTGCCGGCCGGCACCTACACCCTCCGGGCCAGCTCCTTCGGCTTCACGGAGTCGGGCCCGACGGGGATCACACTGCAGGCTCAGCAGGAGACCACAGTCAACGTGGCTCTGGCCCGAGCCGCCAGCGGCACCCTCTCCGGCAAGGTCGTCTCGGCCGCCACCGGTGAGGAGCTGCAGGCGAAGATCACCGTCCTCGATACGCCGCTCGATCCGATCAGCACGGCGGCCAACGGCGGGTCGTTCTCGGTCAGTCTCCCCGGCGGCAAGTACAAGTTCCTGGTCCGGGCGTTCGGCTACGAGCCGCTCACCAGCGAGGAGCTGACGATCACCGCCAGCAACACCACCGACGCGACGTTCAAGCTGGCCAAGCTTCCGCCGATCCTGGTGATCGCCGATGCCGGCGAGGGCGACTACAAGAACCACTACACGCAGGCGCTCGACGCTGCGGGCCAGAAGTACTCTTTCCTGAACAGCTCGGCTCTGGCCGACGCGTCCGACGTGCTCAGCCAGTACTCGCTGGTGATCTGGTACACGGGCGAGGAGTACCGCGAGACGCTCACGGACGCCGACCAGGCTGCGCTCAAGGCCTTCCTGGCGACCGACGGCCGGCTCTTCATCTCCGGCCAGGACGTCGGCTACGAGCTGAAGGACAAGGACTTCTACAAGTCGCAGATCAAAGGCAAGTTCGTCGCTGACACGTCAGGCAGCAAGGAGATCTCGGGCGGCGGCCTCAGCTTCAAGATCGAGGGCGGCGACGGTGCCAACAACCAGCGCTACCCCGACAAGATCGAGGCGCTTGCTGGCGCCGAGGCCTACCTGAGCTACGGCGGCAACAATGGGCCGGCCGGGCTGAAGGTCAAGCACCAGAAGGGCCGCGTCGTCTATCTGGCGTTCGGCTTCGAGGGCATCGACAGCGCGGCTAGCCGCAAGGCTGTCATGGCCGACGCGCTCTCGTTCCTGCTTCCGACGCAGGGCGAGCGGGTCGCCCGCATTCCTCTGCTGCCGTCCGAGCTGCGCGCTGCCTACACGGACCTGATGGCCCGAGAGGCGACGGAGCTCTCCGACGAGGCCGCCCGGTCGCTCGGCGCATCCCTGAAGGGCGCTGACGCGCGGGTCTTCGGCAAGGTGCAGAAGGTCCTCTCCGCCCGGAGCCTCCAGGCGAAGTAAGGTCCAGAAACGGTCATAGGAACCGCCCCGAGGAGTGATCCTCGGGGCGGTTTTCAGTTACGGAGGCTTGCCTCGTCGCGGGCGAGGCCGCGGTCCCCGGACGTGGTAGACTCCGGCCGAAACCGCATGGATACACTGTTTTGGCTGTCCGCCGCGTGGATCGTCTACGCCTTCGTCGCGTATCCCGCCTTGGTCCTTGCGATGGCCGCCTTTGCACGGCCCAAGCTGGCCAGCGGCTGGGGTTACGGCCGCCCGAAAGTCACGGTCACCTTCACGTTCGTGCCGCCCGGCGAACCGGGGGCCACCGCACTCGAGGGAGTTCGCGAGCGGGTCCGGGACATCGCGATGAACGGCTTTCCTGCGGAGCTGTTGCAGATCGTCGCGGTGAGCGACGGCCCACTGACGGGCCGCGACGAGCTGCAGCGCGAGCTCTCGGCCGATGCGAAGCTGGAAGTGCTGGTTCTGGAGCTCACGGAGAGGGCCGGCAAGACGGCCGCCCAGAATCTGGCCGTCCGCAGCGCAACGGGCGACGTCATTGTCTTTACCGATGCAGACACGCGCCTCGCCTATCGCGCCCTCGAGGCGATTGTCCGGCCGCTGGGCGATCCGGACGTCGGCTGTTCCTGCGGCCGTCTGATCTACGCGGGCAGGTCGCTCGAGAGCCAGTACTGGAACTATGAGACAGCGCTGAAGGAGGCGGAGGCCCAGCTCGAGTCGCTCCTGGGGGCCAACGGCGCGCTCTACGCGCTCCGGCGGCGCGATTTCGCGGAGCTGCCGCCATGGGCGCTGTCCGATCTCGTCGAGCCCATCTACCAGCTCCTCAACGGGCGCAGGACCTGCTGGGCGCCCGGTGCCGTCGCCTACGAGCACACGCGGGATGGCCTGGGCGACGTGTTCGGCCGCAAGCGCCGTATCACCCTCAGGGCACTCGGCAGCGTGGCGCTCGTGGCTCCGATTTTCAATCTCAAGCGCCGCCCGCTGGCGGCCTGGATGTTCGCATCCCACAAGCTGCTCCGCTGGTTCTCCTGGCTGCCGTTGATGGGCCTCTACTTCTCGTCTTTCGTGCTGGCGACGGACCCCTTTCATGCGCGTGCGGCAATCCTGCAACTGCTCTTCTACATGTACGGCGCGGGGGTCTACGTGTCGGCCCCCTTTTCCGCGGTGCCGGCCTATGCCGTCGAAGTCGCGGCCGCTCAGCTGGTGGCGACATTGCAGTGGGTCTTCGGGCGCCGCGAAGTCGTCTGGGAGCCGACCGGCGTGACGGCGGGCGGAAGACTGGCGACCCGATGACGGCTCGGCAGGCCCGGCGGTATCTAGGGATCGTGGACAGCTCGGGACTGGCGGCCGCCGGGGGCGCGCGCGGGAGACTGTGGTATCGTTCTCCGAGGGGCTTCTCGCTGGTCGAGATGCTCGTCGTGGTCTCAATCCTCGCTCTGCTGGTGGGAGGTGCCTACCAGATCTACTCGACGTCCACATCCGACACGCGCTACCAGGCGATGCGGGCCAATCTCAAGATGATGAAGACGGCGATCGATCAGTACCGGGCTCGGACCGGGAGCTACCCGTCCTCGCTCGAAGCGCTGACTCGTTCCTATCTCAGCAAGGTACCCGACGATCCGACGACGGAACGTGTCGGAAATGACTGGATGGTCATCGGCCCCAACGACGATCCCTCCGTCGCGGCCAACTGGCGGCCGGCAGCCGGCACCTCGCCGTCCGGCGGGATCGCGGACGTGCGCTCGTCGTCTGACTTTCAGCTGTAGCCAGAGGAGGACCTGCAATGCCCATCTTCGACTACGTGGCCAAGAAGCCCACCGGAGAGATCATCAAGGCCTTCCTCAAGGCCGGCGACAAGGCCGCCATCGAGGATTACCTGCGAGGCAAGGGCCTCATCATCATCGACATCTCGCTGCGTGAGGAGGAGAAGGGTCTCTCGGCCTACCTGCCGTTCCTCAAGAAGCGGGTCGCGACGAAGGACCTGCTCATTTTCACCAAGTACTTCTCGATCCTGGTAAAGGCTGGCATCCCCGTCCTGAAGAGCCTGAAAATCCTCGAGGAGCAGACGCAGAACCCGCACTTCCGCGATCAGCTCAAGGAGATCCAGGAGGCGGTGATGGGCGGCTCGAGCCTCTTCTTGGCGTTCGAGGCCCACCCAGACACGTTCCCGCCCAACTACCGGAACCTGCTCCGGATTGGCGAGGAGTCGGGAGCGCTGCATGACGTGCTGGTGCGGCTCTACACGGCTCTCAACAAGGCCACGAAGCTTCGCGGAAAGGTCATCGGCGCGATGGTTTACCCGATGGTCATCACCCTGGTCGCCGTCGCCGTGGTGACCTTCCTTCTGGTGCTGATCATCCCGAGGTTCGTGAAGATTTTCGAATCGCATGGAGCCGATCTGCCCCCGCTGACGGCCTTCGTGGTCGGCGCCAGCAACATGCTGATTCATCGCTGGTACATCATCATCGGGACCATCGTCGGGGGCAGCCTCGCCTTCAGCGCCTTCTACCGGACCGAGGCCGGACGCAAGGTCGTCCACGGGCTGATGCTCAAGCCGCCCGTGCTGGGCCCGCTGATTCAGAAGTACAACATTGCCAGCTTCGCCGGGAACCTGGACATGCTGTCGCGCGGAGGCGCACCGGTGTCACAGAGCCTGAAGCTGGCCATCAAGACGATCGACAACCACGCCATCCGGGACTCGCTGAGCAACGTGGTGCCGGATGTCGAGTCCGGCAGCAGCATCGCCCGGTCGCTCGAGAAAGTCGACCTGATGCCGCCGCTGGTGCTGCAGATGATCTCCGTTGGCGAGGAGACCGGCAACTTGAACGAGATGCTCGAGACGATCGGCGCCTTCTACGAGGAGGAGATCGACGCCAACGTGAGCGTGCTCCTGTCGCTCATAGAACCGATCTTCATCCTCTTCCTGGGACTGGCGGTCGGCACCATCGTCATCAGCATGTATCTGCCGATCTTCAAGATGGCCCAGACAGTGAGCGGCCACAAGTAGCTGCGGCGGCCCAGGGAGCTCAATCCTCGGGGGTGACCAGGCTCGTCTGGTTGGCGGCCGGAGCCGACGCCCTTCCATGCACCGTGCAGGTGATGTGGTTTCCGTCCTCGGTGTACTGGAAGTTGGCGTAGGAATCCGGCCCCTGGCCCGGATCGACGGGCACTTCGTGGAGCCGGGCCTCGCGCACCAGCAGATGGAAGAAGGCGCGATTGCCGACGTCGGTGCGGTGGACGCTCTTCTCGAGGTTGTGCTGGTCGAGCGCGGCGGCGATGACGGCCTGAAGGCGCCAGCAGAGCTCCTGCTCGCTGCCGGCGGCGATGACGGCCGGACCGTGCGCGACGCACTCGATACCGGCACCGGCCGCGGACTGGCGGAAGTTCTTGAAGGAATCTGTAGCCTGCCCGGGATCACGCGGGATTGCGGCCAGCAGCCCGGCCTCCACCAACCGGCCGAAGAACCGGCGCGTGCCGATGTCACGGGATGCGGGGGCGCCGTGGTCCCGGGTCCAGGAGTCGATGGCGTCAGCGAGTTGCTTCTGCACCGCGAAGCACCGCTCCTTGTCGGTAGAGCTGGCCGACTCGGGGTCGCCGTGCTGGTAGCAGGTGATGCCGTTTCCGCTGCGGCGAGATCGGAAATGACCGTAGGAGTCGCCCTCGTAGCCAGGGTCGAGCGGTACCCGCTCGAGGAAACCGCTCTGGACCAGCGCCTGGAAGAAGCGCCAAGTGCCGACGTCTCGCCGCGGCTTCCGGGCCTCCAGCGAGTAGGCGTTGTACGCGCGGGCGATCTCGCGCTGGAGCTTGAAGCAACGCGCAGCGTCGCTCTCGGCGCCGGCTGGCGGAGCAGTCAGGCCCTGGGCTGTCGTGAGCAGCGCCAGCGCCGAGACTGCGGCCAATGTCCGGATACGCATCGCTCGTTGCCCTCCTCGAACCGGGGAACTCCGCATGCGACTACGAGCCGCATCATGGAATTGTTCCCCGAAGGAGTTACTGAGCGCGGCCGTAGTGCTGGTAGAGGTAGCGGACGAAGTCTCCGCTGACGGCCTGGTTCTCGAAGGTGCCGTAGGCCGGGGCGTCCGACGTCGGAATCCAGCAGAAGTCCGGATGATCCGTGGAGCTCTTGCCCGTCCACTCTCCGCGCACCACTCGCCCGCTGGCGTCCTGGATGAGGTCGTAGGTGTAGGTGCGCGTCATCGTGTTGGTGCCGATGAAGTTCGGGTCCTTGGCGTAGGCAGTGAAGGTGCACTTGGTGGTCACCGAGTAGCGGCGCTTGGCTGCGCTGTAGACGGCCTGGCTCTCGAACTTGTAGAGCGGGTGGTTGTTGACCGAGCGCTTGGCGTCGATCTCCGTGACGACCGCCATGCCGTTCTTCTTCACGAACTCCTGGAGCAACCAGTGGAAGTAGTGCGGGTGGATGTCTCGGAACGACTCGTCGGCCGTATCGATCGTGGGCCGGTCATAGCGCGTTCCGAGCGCGTTCCGATTCGAGAACTGCTGCGTGTTGCAGGTCATGTACGACTCCGCCAGGAGACCCTTCATGTCTGCGACTGTGAGCCGGATGGTCTTGCTCGGGTTGGAGAGCTGGCGGTAGTCGTTCTGACCGTCGCTGAAGAGGTACTCCTTGGCACCCTTGGCGCCGCCCACGTCGAGCTTGACCTTGATCGGCCGGTTGCCCAGCGGGATGTCGAACGGCTTCCTCGGCTCGGGCACCAGGATGCCTGCCGCGGCAAGCCCGTTGCAGTGCCCGCCCCAGTCGGTCCGGTAGGTGGCGGCTGCGTAGTTGTGGTGATGCAGCGGATCTGCTTCCCAGGCGGCCGCGCCCGCCAGCCGCCCATAGAGACTGGCGACGATCGAATCGTACTTTTCGAGCGGGGAGAGGCCGCCCTCGAAGGCGCGGAACGCCAGCTCGGCGGAGTTGCGGGGCCACCAGGTGCCCGACCACGGGATGAACTCCTCGGGCACCGAGGCCGCTTGCGTCACGTTGCGCCCGGCAGCCTGGGTAGAGGCGGCCTGGCGAGAGGTCGCGGCCGAGTAGGACGTGCGGCTGGGGTCGCTGCCGTTGTAGAGCGAGTCGCCCGAGCGGGTCCGCAGGTCGCCGAAGTACCCGGAATCGAACCGCTCGTCATCGCCGAACTCCGACTGCGCCGCGGCCGGCCCAGCAAGAAGTCCCGCCACCATCAACGTCGCCGTCAGGCGAAACAGCTTCGATTCCAGCATCGCTCATCTACCTCCGGCAAGGCCGATTCGATGGATCATGTCCGCAAGAGACTACGCGCGCCACGGCGATTTGTTTCAGGATTGGAGCGCACCCGAGGGCTACGTGAGATGGCGCGGCGGACCGCTGGTCCCGTCCCCGACCGTCCGCTCCTTGTCCCGTACGATCCGGCCCGCGATCTCGCGCACCGCCGTCGTCAGCCACAGGTACGTCTGCGAGGAAGGCGTGTAACGCGCCTCGCCGAACGACTGGACTCGCCGGTTCTGCTGCAACCGGTAGACCTGGTCGAACTCCCGCTGGTTTCCGGGCTTGAACACGGCGAAGGTGTGCCCCTCGTACTGGTTGAGCATCGAGAAGACGCTGATGTCGCTGGGGCCATCCGCAATGTAGATCATGTTCCGGAAGGGGACCCGGCGGTGCTCCGCTGCCAGCGTCGAGTTCACGTCGATCTCGGGGAACTTGTTGACCCCCTTGTTGACCTCGAAGACGGCGCGGGTCTTGGTAGTGTGGTCGATGGCGTAGGCGATGTCCGTGAACTCGCTCTCGGCCGACGGCATCGCAGCCGGGGGGGCCGCCAGGTATCCGGGTTTCGGGACGTCTCCGATGAACTCGCAACCCCACACGCCGTCCACGTGCTTGGCGATGGTGCTACCGAGGATCATCTGTCTCAGGCCCGTGCTCACGACGTAATGCTCCACGGCGATGCCGTGCTTGGCGAAGGCCGGTTCGGCGCGGACCAGGTCCCGAACCTGGTCGAAGAACTCCGGCAGCCCCTCGTAGAACTTCAGGCGAGCTCCCAGCTCCTGCAGCAGGCGGTTGTTCAGCCCCTTGAACACTCCGGCGCGCACGTAGGAGAGCATGTGATTGAGGTAGAGGCTGTCCCGCGCGACCAGGCAGCGGCCCTGCTGGCGGTAGATCTCCTCGAGCTTGGCCAACTCCGACCAGAACTGCTTCTCGTCCAGCTTGTAGTGCTCGAACAGCGGCTCCTGCATGTACCCGGGAATCAGCGTCTTGTCGAAGTCCCAGATGAGCGCGATGACCGTCTGTGGGAATAGGGGTGTGGACATGTCTGCTCCCTGAGCGGCGTCAGTCTTCCGGGTCGCTACGCCGCAGGTAAAACTCCGGTAAGGATCGAATCAACAGGTACCAGGCGATCCCGACGACCGCCAGGAACCCGGTCAGCACCACCCAGCTGTCCATCAGGTTGGAGGCGAGCAAGAAGACGAACCGGAAGGGCACGTCCAGGATCGGCGTCTGCATCAGCACGAGCAGGATCAGAATGCCGTACGGCTCGATCCGGGCCAGCATCAGGGCGCGCTCCGCGTTGACGAACTCCCGAAGCACCCAGTGGCCGTCGAGCGGCGGGATAGGCAGCAGATTGAACGCCGCCAGCGACAGGTTCGTGAGGACGATCGACTGCAACACGAACGCCAATCGGATGCTGGCGTGCTCCGGCAGCCCCAGCCTGATGCCGTACCCAACGGAGTCGAATGCCATGCAGGCGATCGCCGCCGAGCCGCCGACCGCCAGGTTCATCATCGGCCCCGCGATCGCCACCTTCAGCATGTCCCGGATCGGGTTCCGGAACATGGAGGCTCGCACCGGCACCGGCAGCCCCCACCCCAGCAATGGAAGCCCCGTGATGCAGGCGCCCAGGATGAGGAGCGACCCCACCGGTTCGAGGTGGTCCAGCGGGTTGAGGCTGAGCCGCCCCTCGTCCTCGGGAGTGGGATCGCCCAGTCGCACGGCGACGTAGGCGTGGGAGAACTCGTGCATCCCTATGCCCAGCAGCAGCGCTGGCAGGCTCAGCGCCAGCCTCAACATCGTCTCCGAGGCGCTGGCCGAGGAGCCGCCGCCGGCCCAGACGCTGTGGGCGGCGGCGAAAAGCGCCGTCACCGCGAAGACCGCGCCATGCGCACAGCGTCGGCCGCAGGTTGGCCCGGCTGTTCTTGGCTCTCTCATACCGCTCGATGCGCTGCGCGCCCCGGCGGCGTCAGGCCTTCCGGAACTCCTTGCCGACGCAGGCCTCGGGAGGGTAGCGCACGCGGTTCTTCTCCATCTTTGCCAGGAAGGCCTTCTCGAGGTCGAATTCCAGCGTGGAGGCGAGGCTCAGGCAGTAGGCCAGAATGTCGGCGACCTCCTCCTGCACGTGAACGTAGCGATCGGGCTCCGACTTGAGCGCCCCGACGTCGACGGTCTCCGACCACTGGAAGCACTCCATCAGCTCCGCGGCCTCGATGGCGATCGACATCGAGAGGTTCTTGGCGGAGTGGTACCGCTTCCAGTCGCGCTCGGCCACGAAGCGTGCCATGAACTCGGTCAACTCCGGCAGAGTCATTGCCATCGGTCGCTCACCCTCTCCGTCGGGTCGATGCGAGCCAGCAGCGCTTCGTGAAGCAGCGCGTTGGTCGCGAGCACGTTGCGGCCGTACAGGTACTCCGGCCCGCCGCGCATGTCGGTCACGCGCCCCCCGGCCTCCTGCACCAGCAAGCTGCCGGCGGCGACATCCCACGGCGACAGGTTCAACTCCCAGAAACCGTCGAGCCGCCCGGCGGCCACGTAGGCCAGCTCCAGCGCCGCCGAGCCCCCCCGTCGCACTCCCTGGCAGCTCTTGAGCAGCCGGATGAAGTTCCCGATGTTGTCGGGCGAGGTGGGCGAGCGCATCGAGGCGAAGCCCGTGCAGAAGAACCCTTCTTCCAGCGCTTCGGTGCGGCTCACCTTCAGCCGCTTGCCGTTGAGGAAGGCGCCCTGGCCTGCCGAGGCCCAGAACAGCTCGTTGAGATAGGGCGCGCAGATGGCACCCACGATCGGCCGGTCCGACTCGCAAACTGCGATGGAGACGCAGAAGAGGGGAAAGGAGTGGATGTAGTTGGTCGTTCCGTCCAGCGGGTCGATCACCCACGTGTACTTCGATGTGCTCTGCTGGCGCTCCGACTCCTCGGCCAGGATTCCGTGATCGGGGTGCAGCTCGCGGATGGCACGGATGATTCGGGCCTCGGTCTCCTTGTCGACGCGGGTGACCAGGTCGATGTGCCCCTTGTAGCTGATGTCGGAGCGCGAGAGCGTTCCCAGGTTCTCGAGAAGAAACCGGCCGGCGTCCTGGGCGATTCGGCAGACTTCCTCGAGCCAGTCGGATTTCTGGGGGGTAGCCATCGGGGGAGCGAGTATAACACGCGCGCATGCGTGGCAGACATGCCTCGGATCATGCTTCGGGGTGGCGAGTCGCCGGCCGGCCGCGCCGGGCGCGGTTCAACTGCTACAGCGCGGCAAAAGAAAGAGAATCGTTTGTGGGTGAGGCTTTCAGGGCGAAAAGGGGGGGGAGGACTTCATCATCGGAACTCGAACGCGGCTGGATTACCGCCTGAGAACTTTGCTAATCGTCCAACGATGCCGAATGTTCAGATGGTACGGACGTTGCTTCCGTAACCCCCGTGAGCCGAACAGCTAAGCTCACGGAAGGAGGTGAAAGTAGATGATCAAGAAGATCAAGAAGCTCCTCAGGCAGCGAGATGACGAGGGCCAGGGCCTCGTTGAGTACGGTCTCATCCTCGGCCTCATCGCCGTGGTCGCGATCGCCGCGCTCAATGCGACGGGTACCAACGTCAACAGCATGCTGCAGAGAGTCGCGAACACTCTCGACACGGTTAGCTAATCCAATGGGCTCCTGATTGGAGCACCGGCAGCAGGGAGACCTGCCGCCGGTTTTCCCACTTACGGCGGTCGAGGGGAAAATGCCGAGGGGGCGCGCCTGGACCGGAATCTCGGGGGAGGGG
>JACPRK010000103.1 GCA_016190005.1 Candidatus Wallbacteria bacterium
CCGTCGAAATCTCGTCAAATCTCGGGGCGTCTACCTGTCCCGGGTTTTCGAAGAACCCGGTACAGGTAGCCGCCACGGGAGTTCGCATCCGCTGACGTCGCAGGCCTTGGGGCCGCGAGTTTTCGAGGGGCCGGCCGGCGCGTGCTACCCTGCTTCCCGGCCGGCCGGACGGCCGGCGTTCGACAGGAGGCATCCGTGGGCATCCGTCCGATTCGACTCGTTGGAGTGATCGTCTCTATTGCGCTGTCGCTGGCTCCGCCTCTGGCGGCCCAGGCGATGCTCGAGGGACGTGTCCGCGAGCACACTCTCGACAACGGGATGAAGTGGCTGATGCTGGAGCGCCACCAGTCTCCGACGGTCTCGATGTACCTGCGCTTCAAGGCCGGCGCCGTCGACGAGTGGACGGGCGTGGGCGGCACGGCGCACCTGCTGGAGCACATGCTCTTCAAGGGCACCCACACGCTGGGCACCAAGGACTGGGCACGCGAAAAGCCGCTCCTGGAGCAGATCGGAACGGCGGGCGAGGCCCTCGACCGCGAGCGCCTCAGGCGCGAGCGCGCCGACCCGAAGAAGATCGAGGCGCTGGCCAAGGAACTGAAAGCTCTCCAGGAGAAGCACCACGAGCTGGTCCTCAAGGACGAGATCGACGAGATCTACTCCAAGGCCGGCGCCGTCGGATTCAACGCCTTCACGAACAAGGACCACACCACCTACGTCATCTCGCTGCCGGCCAACCGCCTCGAGCTCTGGATGCGCATCGAGGCCGACCGCATGACCAATCCGGTGCTGCGCGAGTACTACTCCGAGCGCGACGTCGTGATGGAGGAGCGGCGCCGCAGCTACGATTCCCGCCCCGGCGGAACGCTCTACGAGCAGTTCGTCGGCGCCGCCTTCCTGGCCCACCCCTACAACGTCCCCACGATCGGCTGGATGTCCGAGATCGAGTTCCTCTCCCTCGAGAACACCGAGAAGTTCCGCCGCATCTTCTACGCACCCAACAACACCATCGCCGCCGTCGTCGGCGACATCGACCCCGCCCAGGTCATCGCGATGGCCCAGCGCTACTTCGGCGCCCTGCCGCCGCAAGAGCTGCCGCGGCCGCTCTCCATCGTCGAGCCCGAGCAAAAGGGCGAAAAGCGCGTCCAGGTGGAGTTCGACGCCAGCCCCCAGGTCCTCATCGGATATCACAAGCCGACCTGCCCCTCCCGCGAGGACTACGTCTTTGACATCGTCCAGGGCATCCTCTCGAGCGGCCGCACCTCCCGCTTCTACAAGAACCTCGTCGAGGGCAAGCAGATCGCCCAGGCCGTCGGCGCCGGCAACGGCGACCCCGGCGCCCGCTACGCCAACCTCTTCACCGTCAGCGGCACGCCCCGCCACCCGCACACCGTCGCCGAGCTCGAGGCCGGTATCTACGCCGAGATCGACAAGCTCGCAAAGGAACCCGTCGGCGCCAAGGAACTCCAGAAAATTCTCAACAAGACCGAGGGCGATCTCTTGCGCGGCATGGACAGCAACGAGGGGCTGGCCAGCCAGCTCTCCTACTTCGAAGCGCTGGTCGGCAACTGGCGCTATCTGGCCAAGTACCTCGAGGTCATCAAGACGATTCGCCCCGAGGAGATCCGGGCCAACGTCGCCAAGTACCTGATCCCCAAGAACCGAACCGTGGCCGAGCTGGTGCGCAAGCCCGCGCCCGGCGGCAAGGACGCCGAAGGCAAGGGTGAGAAGTGATGAGGAACGAGAAGATTGAAGGCGGAAGGTGGAAGGTGGAAGACCGGCTTGCCGCTGGCTTCTTCTCGCGGGGGACGAAGCGCACGGCGGTCCGGCTCGCGCTGGGCCTCTGTCTCGGCGTCGTCAGCACGCTCTGGGCCGAGGAGCTCTGGGTCCACCCGTCGAAGATGGCGGTGCCGCCGCTCGTGCTCACCCCCCCCAAGGCCGAGCGCGTCGTGCTCGAGAACGGGATGGTCGTCCACCTGCTCGAAGATCACGAGCTTCCCATCGTCCGGGTCTCCGCTACCGTCAAGGCCGGCTCCTGGCTCGACCCCGACGAGAAGCTCGGCCTGGCCGAGATCGCCGGCGCCGTGATGCGCACGGGCGGCACCCGCTCCATGACCGGTGACGACATGAACGAAACGCTCGAGTTCATGGCCGCAGGTGTCGAAACATCCATCGGCTCCCGCAGTGGCGGCGCCAGCCTCGACGTCCTCGCGAAGGACCTCGACGCCGGCCTCAAGATCTTCTCCGAGGTGCTCATGTTCCCCGCCTTCGCCGCCGACAAGGTGGAGCTCCGCAAGAAGCAGGTCATGGAGGGCATCCGCCGCCGCAACGACGAGCCCGGCCCCATCTGCGCCCGCGAGTTCGGAAAGGTCCTCTACGCAGGCCACCCCTTCGGGCGCGTCAACAGCCTCGACACCGTCGACCGCATCACCCGCGACGACTTGGTCGCCTTCCACAAGAAGTACTTCTTCCCCAACAACCTCATCGTCGGCGTCGCCGGCGACTTCAAGAGGGACGAGCTCCTCTCCAAGCTGAAGGCCCTCTTCAGCGACTGGCCCAAGGGTCAGCCTCCAGCCGACCCGCCCGACGTCCCGTTCGACCCGAAGGCCGGCGTCTACTTCGTCGAAAAGGACGTTCCCCAGGCCTCCATCCGCATCGGCCACCTCGGCATCAAGAAGTCCGATCCCGATTACTTCGCCATCGATGTCATGAACTTCATTCTGGGTGGCAGCGGCTTCACCAGCCGCCTGATGCGCGAGATCCGCTCCAATCAGGGACTAGCCTACTCCGTCGGCAGCTATTTCTCGGCCGGCCAGGAGCTCGGCTCCTTCGGCATGGTCTGCCAGACCAAATCCTCGACCACCGCTCGCTGCATCGAGGAGATGAAGAAGCTGGCCGCCCAGCTGACCTCGGAGCCCGTGACCGAGGAGGAGCTGAAGATCGCCCGCGAATCGATCCTGAACAGCTTCGTCTTCGAGTTCCAATCGTCCGGCCAGATCGTCGGCCAGGCCGTCAGCCTCGAGTACAACAAGCTGCCGCCCGACTACTTGCAGATCTACAAGGAGGCGATCTCCAAGGTCACCGCGGCCGACATCCTGCGGGTCGCCAAGAAGCACCTGCTCTCCGACCGGCAGACCGTGACCGTCGTCGGCAAGGCCGCCGACTTCGACAAGCCGCTCTCGACCTTCGGCCCCGTCAAGGTCCTGCCGCTCGAGGACTTCTCGGAGTTCGACAAGAAGCACAAGAACTGAGTGGCTCGATACTCAGAGGGTTCGAATCTATCCAAGGTCCCCCCAGAACCGCTCAGGCTGAGCTCGTCGAAGCCCCGTATTGTAGCTGCTACGGCCCCTCGACAGGCTCGGGCGAATGGTTCCAGGGAATTTGTTCAAACCCTCTCACTTCTCGGTGCTGGCGATCACCAAGTCGTCCTGCGAAAGCCACACCCGGTCAGGGCCGGCGCTCAGGAGTACGAACTCGCCCTTCATCCTGGGCGTGTTGAGCTTGCGCGACTGGTACTGCACGGTCTCCAGCCAGTAGGGCATCTGCCAGCGATCCAGGCCAGGGTCGCGGCCCGGCGTCCGCAGCCGGGCGCGGAGGAACCTGGCGAGCTCCGTCTTCTCGGGGAGCGTCCCCGTTTCGCTGTACTGGAGCGTCACCTGCCGGGCGATCTGCTTGAGCTCCATCCGCGCCAGCGTCACCAGCGCGACATCACGCATGCTGAGCGCCAGGTCGGCGCCGCTGGCGAGCATGCTCAGCAGAACGAACGCCACGAGGGCGAAGGTGACCAGGGACTTCACGCAATTCCTCGAGGGCTGGCCAGCTCCTGCAGCGATGCCACGGTCGCCAGATAGGCGTCGAGCGCCTTGCGGAGCTCGTCTGGGCGAAGCGCGAGCGCAGTCCCCGGTTCGAGCGCCGTGATCCGCGCCGCCGGCAGCGCCTCGCCGGCCAGCGTCCACTCGCCCCACGCCTGACCCTCGCCCAGCTCCATGGCCTCGCCGTTAGCGGGCTCCACGCGGGCCCGCCCTTCCCGCACCAGCAGCACGCTCGCCGCGCCTGCTTTTCCCCCGAACTCCTCGGCCGGCAGCGCCGGATCGAGCGGCCGACTCTCCAGCTTCGCGGCCAGGCGCGAGAGCACCACGGGCGGCAGCTGAGAGAAGAGCGGGACACGCCTCAAGAACCCGCCGTGGCGGATGACCGAGACGACCGCTTCCCGCTCGGCGGCCGACTCCGGAAACACCTCGAGGAACTCGTCCCGTCCCAGCGAGAGCAGCTCGACGTCGGTCACGGCGTCTACCGATGCCGTGCGCGTCGAGCTCGCCAGAAGTGCAAGCTCTCCGAAGCAATCTCCCGCAACCAGGCGCGCCACCCGTCGATCGATGCCGCCCGGGTCCAGCCTCCTGACCGCGAGCTCGCCCGATCTCACGACGTAGAAGCGGTCGCCCAGGTCCCCCTGGTGAAGGATGCGGCTCCCCGCGTCGTGCCACTCGCGCGTCATCGCCGTCGCCAGCTCGGCCCGCTGGCCGGTGCCGAGCAACGCGAAGAACGGGATCTCCTCCAGCAGCCGCTCCAGGTCCTCGGCCGGCTCCTCGAGCGGCGTGAAGAAGATCTCGCGGTTGGCGACCTGCCATTCCAGCCAGTAGAGGCCCCGGGTGGCCGCGTGTTCGACGGCGGCGCGGAAGGCGTGGCCGCCGTGGCGCTCCAGGGCTGCCAGCCGCATGGCGTAGCCCTCACGCAGCGCGTGCCGGGGGTCCTCGGCGTCCGTCCAGAGCGACTCGCCCAGCACGGCCTGGGAGCGGCGCTCGCCGAGGACCTCGCGGGCCAGGTCGGTGCAGGTGCCGAAGAGGTGTCCGGAGGCCGAGCGGCAGGCCTCGCGCGGGTCGGCCGAGGCGCGCCGCCGGTCCCTTGGCCGGGCGCGGAAGGGCCCGCTGAGCACGGTGCGCGCGACGAAGACGGCCGCCGCCACGGGCAAGAGACTCGCCGTCCAGAGCGGGAGCGTCGCCAGCCTGCCGAGCGAGCCGGGCGCGGCGTGGAGCTCGACGGTCGCGGCCGCGGCCATCGCCACGAACGCCGTGAAGAGCAGCCTCCAGGCGCGTCCGATGGGGCTGGCGCCGTCGACGAGCATCAGCTGGGCCACCGCCGTCACCGCCGCCACGACGCCCGTGTAGGTGCAAAGGGACTCGATGGACCTTCCGGCACTCATGGCTGGCGCCGCCATCGTCATCAGCACGGCGGCGGCCGCCGCGGGCGCGAATCGGTCGCGCTTTCGGGGCGAGGCACCGGCGGCCTGTCGAAAGTAGAAGGGCGCAGCTGCGAGCAAGAGGACTCCCGACCACTCCAGCCCGAGCTGGCGGCCGAACACCAGCTCCACGCCGAACGCGGGCGCCGTGGCTTCGACCAGCGCCGTCGGCACGATGAAGATCGCCCGCAACCCCAGGAAAAGGACCAGCAGGTCCATCCCGAGCAACATCGGCATCCCGCTCCAGACCGCGCGGTGGCGGTTCCAGACGAGCACCAGAAGCGTGGCGAACAGCCCCTGGAGCAGGACCTGCCCGTTCGGCGTGTCCCAGAGAGTGCCCGCGGCCGAGGCGAGCACGGCGGCCGGCACGACGAGCCGCGCGATGGCGTCCCGGCGCACGTGCTCGCCGAAGAGCGCCAGCGGCACGGCCAGCACGCGCACGAGGGCGTAGCCGAGCAGGCTGGCGCTGGCGACGAGCAGCCCGAGCAAGAGCGCCTGCACCGGCCGCGAGCCGGTGTCGAAGATGGCCAGCACGAGCGGGACCGCCGAGGCGCGGAAGGCCGACGCCGCGAGCTTCATCGCGACCAGCACCCAGGCGACGGCGGCGACTCCGTAGCGGAAGAGCCGCTTCTCCTCCTCGGACGAAGGCCTGTCGCCCAGGAGCTGCACCAGCAGCTTGCGGGCGAAGAAGGCGAGCGCCTGGTCGCGCACCAGCTCGCGGTCGAAGGCCGCGCGGTAGAGGCGATAGCCGTTGCCTTCGAAGAGCGGGCTGGCGTCGAAGATGACCGTCAGCAGCGCCACCGCCGCGAGCGGACCCGCCATCGCCGTGTCCATTCCGCCCACGCCGAGCCAGGCAGCGCTGCACCCGGCCGACGCCAGGGCTAGAGGACTCAAAAGACCCGTTAGAGAGACGAGCACCTGATGTTTGCGGTCTGCCAGCCCGAGCTCGGAGAGCTCGAGATAGGGCAGCGGCAGCCCCGCCCGCAGGTCCACCCCCGCCCGCGGAAGCCGGAAGCCGCACGCTGCCGCCGCGAGCGCCTGGCAGACGCCGCGGTACCAGACGCAGGCCCAGGCCGCCGCCGCGGCCCAGAGTGGGCTGCCGCCAGGCGCCACCAGCGCCAGTCCGTTGTCTCGCAGGGCGGCCAGCAACGGCACGAACCCCGCCATCGGCGCGATCGCCAGGATGGCCGCGGCCGCCCCGACTGCTCGCCGCGCCCAGGGGCCCAGTCGCGGCAGCGCCAGCCCCAGGGCCAGCCGGCTGGCCGGCGGCGCCGCGCGCCGGGCGCCTTCCACGAACCCGGCCCGGGCGAAGCGCGCCAGCGTCGCTCCGAGCTCCGTCGGTCCCACCGGCTCCGCCGCCATCAGGCCGCGATCGACCAGCTCCCGCACCGTCCGCGTCCCGTCGAGCTCGCTCCAGAGCCACCGCTCCGTCCGCTCCAACCCCAGCGCCACGCCGGTCGCCGGATCGCGCAGCGTCGCCGCGCCGCCAGCCTGTCCCCGCTCCTCGAGCTCCACGCCCGGCTTGCGCCGCGGCTTGCTCGCCAGCAGTCGCTCGCCCTGCGCCACGCCGCCGTTCATCGCCCGCCGAGCGCCGCCCCGGGGGGCCTGCGCTCCTGTCTTGGAGTCAGCGGTGCCGTCGACTCGGAACCTTCCTCGGGCTCGCTCCACTCCGGCTTCACCGCGAGCGGCGGTGGCTCCCCGGCCCCCTGCGCCAGCCAGACGTTTCGGAACCCGATCAGCTGGTCCCCCAGCGGCGTCAGGTTGATTCCGTGCACGAACGGCTGCCGCACGATCGCCGTGTTGAAGTAGAAAATGCAGATCCAGACCGCGTCGTCGACGATGAGCTGCTCGGCCTTCTGGTAGAGCTTGATCCGCAAGAGCGGGTTGGTCTCGCGCCGAGCCTGCACCAGCAGCGAATCGACTTCGGCGTTCTCGTAGCTGACGCTGTTGGAGCTGCCGACGTTCTTCGAGTAGAACTGGTAGTAGAGGAAGTTGTCGGCATCCATGTAGTCGGCCACCCAGCCGAGCCGGAAGAAGCCGGCCTTACCTCGCTTGGTCAGGTCGAGGTGCGTCTTCCAGGAGTTGACGACCGGGTAAGCCGCGATCCCCAGGTCCGCCAGCCCTGCCTGGATGGCGCGTGTGATGCGGATGTGGTCCTCGCCCTCCGGGATGTAGATCGGGATCTCCGGGAAGCCTTGCCGCAGGCCGCCCGGTCGGCCGCGCGGGAAGCCCGCCTGAGTGAGCAGCCCGTCGGCCGCCTTGAGGTCGAAGTCGTAGGAGCGCAGGCTGGCGTTGTAGCCCCGGATGCCGGGCGGCAGCGGGCCGCGCGCCTCCTGGACCCGGCCGGTCTTGATGAACTTGACGATGGAGGTCTTGTCGACGGCGTGGCTCAACGCCCGCCGCACGAGCGGGTTGTCGAACGGGGGGATCTTCGCGTTCATCCCGAAGTAGTAGGTCCCCAGCTGCGACACCTCCGTGAAGTACGGCGCCCAGATGGAGCCCGACCGCTTCACCTGCGTGTAGAACTTGTCCGGCACGCTGGAGTGGTAGATGCGCCCCGCCAGGAACTCGCCGAAGAGCGCGTCTTCCTCGGCGATGATGTGGAACTCGACTCGATCCAGGTACGGGGGGCCGCCGAAGTAGGCAGGGTTGCGCGTGAGCACGACCTTGGCGTTCGGTGCGAACGACTCGAAGCGGAAGGCGCCGGTGCCGACCGGGTGGTTGCGGAACTCCTTGCCCCACTTGAGGACGTCCTCCTTGGGGACGATGAAGGCGTTGGACATCGTCAGCGTCGCCAGGAACGGGGCGTAGGGCGAGGTGAGCCTTATGCGGATCGTGCAAGGCTGGCTGCAACCCGCGTGGCGCGATTCGGCGGCCTTGGGCAGCGTGATCGCCTCCAGTCCGCGCACGCTGCGGGTCTTGCCCGCCCTGAACTCCTCGGCGCCGTCGATGACACTGAAGATCTGGGCCCGGGCCGAGTCCGTGAGCGGGTCCAACACCCGCTCGAAGCTGAACTTCACGTCGCTGGCCGTCACGCGGCGGCCGCCGTTGGCGGTCGGCCGGCCGTTCTCCGAGGTCGCGTGGAAAGTCACCTTGGGGGAGAGGTGAAAGGTATAGACCAGGCCGTCGGAGCTGATGTCCCACGACTCGGCGACGGCACTGGTGATGGAGCCCTGCGACTGGGAGTCGGCAGCGTCGGTGCCGTTGGTGCTCAGGTCGAACTTCACCAGGCCGTCGAACATCTGCAGCAGGCAGAAGACGGACGTCGTGTCGGTCGCTAGCGCCGGGTCGAAGGTCGGCGGGTTGGTGGAGAGCGCCGCGTGGTAGACGCCGCCGACGACCGGCCCCTCGACGGCAGAGCCGCCCGGCGCTTCGGTGCCTGGCACGTACGTCCGGGCCGTCCAGGCCGCGCCCGCCAGCAGGGCGGCGATGACTAGCCAGCGCATGGCGTCAACTCCGGCCGCGGACCCCGGCAGGGGGGCTGGACAATGTTTCCATGGTCGCTTATCTTACCTTGCCTTCGGACAACTGACACCTTTGCCTGCCCAGGAACCCCCGAAAAGGAGCATCGATGGAGCGCACCCTCGTCCTCATCAAGCCCGACGGCGTCCAGCGCCAGCTCGTCGGCCAGATCGTGGCCCGCTTCGAGCAGAAGGGCCTCAAGCTCGTCGCCATGAAGTTCATCAAGATGTCCAAGGACCTCGCCGAGCGTCACTACGCAATCCACAAGGGGAAGAGCTTCTACGACGACCTGGTGAGCTTCATCACGTCGGGCCCCATCGTCGCCATGGTCCTGGAAGGCCGATTGGCTGTCAAGCAGACGCGGAACCTGATGGGCGCCACGCGTCCCGAAGAGGCCGCTCCGGGCTCGATCCGAGGCGATCTCTCCGTCTACACGGGCCAGAACCTCGTGCACGGCTCCGATTCCGACGAGAACGCCCAGATCGAGATCGCCAACTTCTTCACCCCGGCCGAGCTCGTCGAGTACGACCTGGCCAACAGGGACTGGATTGGCTGATCGCGGCCCAGAGGTCCCGCCCGGGAGCGGCCCGGTCGGTTGCCGGACACGGGATGCCGCCGCGTCTTCTCCGGCTCCGGTCGACCGGATGCTGCAGGCCGCAGTCTTCTTCTGCGGGCTGGCCGTCATGGGGATCGAGATGGCCGCCTCGCGGCTGCTGGCACCTTTCTTCGGCACCTCGCTCTTCGTCTGGACCAACCTGATCGGATCGATCATGGCGGCGCTATCAGCCGGGTACTGGCTCGGAGGGCGCCTGGCGGACCGGCACCCGCGCCACGAGGTGCTCTACCGCATCATCCTGGGCGCCGGGGTGCTCGTCGCGGCCGTGCCGTACCTGACGCAGCCGGTGATGGCCGTGTCGGTCAAGGCTATCGACCACGGCGAGGCGGGGCTGGTCGTGGGCAGCCTGCTGGCGACGATCCTGCTCTTCGCGGTGCCGATCGTGCTGCTCGGAATGGTCAGCCCGTTCGCCATCCGGCTCGCGAGCCAGGGCGAGGAGCGGCTCGGAAAGACCGCGGGCAGCCTCTATGCCCTTTCGACCTTCGGGAGCATCGCGGGGACCTTTCTGCCGGCGCTGGTGACGATCCCGTTGCTCGGCACGCGCCGCACGATCCTGGCCTTCGCGGCCGTGCTGATCGTGGTCGGGGCCGCCGGGCTGGCGCGCCGGGCGGCGCTGGCAGCGCCGGTCGTGGCGCTTCTGGTGTGGATGGCTCCTTTCGGTCCGATCCGGGACGTCGACTCGGCCAAGCTGGGCGTCTGCCTGGAGGAGGCCGAATCGCCCTACCACTACATCCAGGTGCTCGACAAGGACGGACGGCGGATGCTGGTGCTCAACGAGGGCCAGGCCGTCCACTCGATCTACGAGGGACGCGACATCGAGTGGAAGCCGATGGTCGGCAGCGTCTGGGATTCGATGAACGCGCTGCCGCTCTTGGTGGACCGCAAGCCTGGCAGTCGCCTGGACGTGCTGATCATCGGACTGGCGGCGGGCACGGTGAGCACGGAGCTGCTTCACTTCTTCGGAAAGATCTACGACCTGCACGTCGACGGCGTCGAGATCGACGGGCGGATCGTGGAGCTGGGGCGCCGCTACTTCGAGATGAACCAGCCGCGGCTGTCGGTTTCGGTCGCTGACGGGCGGATGTACCTGGCGCGCGCGCAGAAGAAGTGGGACATCATCATGGGGGACGCCTACCGGCAGCCCTACATCCCGTTCCATCTGGCCACGCGCGAGTACTTCGAGCTGGTCAAGCAGCGGCTGGCGCCCGGCGGGCTGATGAGCATCAACGTGGGCTCGCCGTCGCTGGCGGGGCCGGTGGCCAAGCGGATCGTGAACACCGTGGCGAGCGTCTTCTCCAACGTTCAGATCCTGCACGTCATCAACCCGCCCCGCAGCCGGTTCAACAACTACGTGGTCATCGCAGGCGAACGCGAGATCGACGCCGCCAAGCTGCTCCCCGAGCCCGGGCGGCTGGCCGAGCGCGTGGTGGGCCTCTCGGGCAACAACTGGCTTGGGGCGCTGCTTTCGCGCCGCCACGGGGATCTGCGGCCGGCCGAGCTCGACCCGGCGGCGGGCATCCTGGAAGACGACCGGGCGCCCGTGGAGCTCTTGACCGACTTCACGATCTTCGAGATCGCCTCGGGGGGCGGCAAGGAGCAGAGCTAGGGCTCAGGCTCTAGGAGCGCGTCGGGGAATTCGATCCGGCCCGCGCGTCTGGTCCCAGTCGAACAGGGAACAGGGAGCCGGGAACAGGGAGCCGGGAAC
>JACPRK010000104.1 GCA_016190005.1 Candidatus Wallbacteria bacterium
CCCATTGCCTGTTCCCGGTCCCCGGTTGCCTGTTCCCTGTTCGTTTTTCCGAGGAATCCCGGGCGGATCGTGATTCTCCGACACGCTCCTAGGGGCTGGGTCGCAAGGTGACGGCTGATGCCTGAACCTGCCGTCCCCCACCCCTCCCTCCTCCCTCTCCTCTCCTTCTACTTCGATCGCGTCTACTCCAAGCACGAAGGCCCAGGCGTTCTCCCCTTCTACGCCGACCCGGTTCGGGTCGGTCACTTCGCCGTCGATCCCGAGCAGCTTGCGGCGGGGCGGCCCGCCGCCCTCTTCAAGCTGTTCGTGCTGTTCGCCACATACCAGGCGCGGCGCGACGTGGTGATCGAGAAGCAGCAGCGGGAGATGGGGAAGTGCGAGGTGGCCACGCTGGCGGCGGCGGGGAAGATTCACCGCAGCGCGGCGGCCTCGCCGTGCGAGTTCCTGAAGGGCAACGCGTTCGACTTCTCGGTCTTCTGTCACCCGAAGAAGGACGACGGGCAGATCGACTGCGGCCACCTACCTGGCACGCCGTGCCACGTGAAGGACGCCTCGGCGATCTTCAATCGCCTGGGCGACCTCGGCAAGATGCCGACGTATGCCTGGCTCCGGTTCTTCCAGGGCAAGCGGCTCGCCGAAGAGCTGAACGAGGTTTTCCACCTCACCGACTCGTCGACCGAGAGGGCCCAGCTGCTCGTCCAGCGATTCTTGCTAGTTTTTCGAGTCGGGCGAAAGCTGGCGACCATGTTCGTCAGCGCGTTGGCCACGCCCGCGCTGGCTCCAGGACTGACGCCCTGGTTCCCCGACGTTGACGGCAACGAGCTGGTCGTCGTGGACACCAACGTCGCCCAGGCCGTTGACCGGCCTCGCGGGCCACGGGCCAGAAGAACGAACGCAGCACGGGCGAGCTGGATCCGGAGCCAGGCGAAGCTGATCGACCTGCGCCAATTCCAAGAGGGCCTGCCCCGATTCTCCCCCCGGCTCGTGCAGCAGGCCCTCTACCACTTCCGCTCGAAATCGAATCGGAAGGCGCACGGCGATCCCTGCGCGAAGACATGCTCGTGCGGGGTGCCGAGGATCTGTCCGTTCGCCCCAAGAAACTCGCCCGAGGGCCGTGCCGAGGCTCCGGCGTTTGGCGTGTCTACTCCTGGCCGCTTCTGATATGTACCTGCGCCGAACCAACGCTCCGGATATCGAAGCCCGGATCGTTCGCGACGTGGCCCCGGATCGGTTTCGCAAGATCACGCACTCGACTCTCGAAGGGCTGGCCAAGCGCGAGCTGAACCTCAGCGCGTTGGTGGGCAAGTCGGCAGAAGCCCGAGAGAGGCGACTCGTTCCCGAGGTGATCGAGGACTTCTTCGTTCGCGACTACGGCGACTGTCATACCCTCTCGAAGAGCCAACCCGAGACCGCGCTTGCCGATGCCGAGAAGTTCTTCGCGGTCGTTATCCCGTACCTCGAAAAGTTCATGGCCTCGGAAGAACCCGTACTGGACGACAAGCCCAAAGATCGATAGCACGCTCTGCATTTTCCCTGGGAGGATAAAGTGGCTCTGAAACCCTGGTACAAAGTCGTGACGCCCCGCGAAGACCTCCGGGAAGGCAGGCCGCTGGATGCTTCCGAGTTCGCCGTCCACCTGGAGCACGTACGCGAGAAGCGAGCCGCAGCGGTCTACCAGGAACCGGAACGCTTTTTTGAGCGCACCTTCCTGACGCAGAGCCTCAAGGCCCTCGGCGCAAGCGTGCTGCGCCGCCTGTCCGGGATCAAGGTCGAGACCAGCGCGGTCTACAACCTGACCACCCAATTCGGCGGTGGCAAGACGCACTCGCTGACGGCGCTCTATCACCTGGCACGGGGCGGCCCGGCCAGCGCCAAGTGGCGGGGCGTTTGCGGTGGTTGCCGAACACGACGAGAAGCAGATTCCCCCTTCGAGCGAGGTCATTCGGAAGTTCCTCCCGAAGGATCGGCCTGTTCTGATCCTCATGGACGAGCTGCTGAACTTCATGAGCCGCTATCGGAAGATAGGCTTGACCTCGCAGCTCTACAACTTCGTTCAGAACCTGTCGGAGGAAGCCCGTGGCCAAGAGCGAGTCGTGCTGGCCGTCTCGCTGCCGTCGATGCTGGACGAAATGACGCCAGAGGACGAGGCTGACTACGACCGCTTCGAGAAGCTGCTGAACCGGGTCGGCAAGTCGATGATGATGTCAGCGGAGACTGAGACCTCGGAGATCATTCGCCGCAGGCTGTTCGAGTGGGGCGGGCTTCCAGAAGAGGCCAAGAAGACGATCCGTGAGTACGCCGACTGGGTTCAAACGAACAAGTCCCAGCTCCCGAGCTGATTCCCCGTGGACAACGCCTACGAAGCGTTTGCGGCCACGTACCCGCTGCACCCGACACTGCTCTCGGTCTTTGAACGGAAATGGCAACAGCTCCAGCGGTTCCAGCAGACCCGTGGGATCTTGCGGCTGCTGGCCCTCTGGATTTCGCACGTCTTTCATACAGGCTTCAAGGACGCCCAGCACGATCCGCTGATCGGAATGGGGACGGCACCGCTGCACGATTCCGAATTCCGCTCCGCTGTATTCGAGCAGCTCGGCACCAACAAGCTTGAGGGCGCGGTCACCACGGACATTGCGGGTAAGAAGGACTCGCACGCGATTCGGCTCGACAAGGAGGCGATTGAAAGTCTCAAGAAGGCCCACCTTCACCAGAGGGCGGCGACGGTCATTTTCTTCGAGTCGAACGGCGGGCAGACCAGGGCCGAGGCCACCCTGCCAGAAGTTCGGCTCGCGGTTGCTGAACCGGCGCTCGATATTGGCAACGTCGAAACCGCTGTCGAGAGCCTCACTTCGACCTGCTACTACCTGTCCGGGGGCAGGCACCGCCATCGCTTTTCGCCATCCCCGAATCTCATAAAAACTCTGAACGACCGCGTGGCCTCCGTGCAGCCTGCCCGCATGGCCGACAGGATCAAGTCGGAGGTCAAGAAGGTCTTCGACGCGAGCAAGGCCGTGGAGTTGTTGCCCTTTCCCGAGAACAGCGGTCAGCTCCCGGATCGACCCGCATTGATGCTGGTGTACCTCTCTCCGCTCGATCACTCGAACGGCAACCTGGCCACGCGGGCGTTTGTCGAGAGGGCTACGAAGGAGCACGGCAGCTCGGCCAGGACGTTCAAGAGCGGCCTGGTCTGGGCAATCCCCGAGAACTGTGACGGCCTACGCGAAGACGCTCGCAAGGTTCTGGCCTGGGAGGACATAGAAGACGACAAGGACGATCTGCGGCTCGAAGATCACCAGAAGCGCCAGCTCACCGAGGCGCTCGAACGCGCCCGCCGGGATGTGAGAGAAACCGTTTGGCGAACCTACAAGACGGTCATGCTCCTGGGCAAGGACGGCCCCTGGAAGACGGTCGACCTGGGCCTCGTACATTCCAGTGCCGCCAAGACCTTGGTGGAGCTGATCGTCCGGCGGTTAGCTGAAGAGGGCGACATCTTGGACACCAGCGCAGGCCCCCATTTCGTTGCCAAGCGGTGGCCGCCCGCGCTCCCCGAGTGGAGTACGAAGTCCGTTCGGGACGCCTTCTTCTCCTCCCCGGCTTTCCCGAAGCTGCTCGACCCCTCGACGGTGAAGGACACGATAGCTCGCGGTGTCCAGAACGGCGTCTGGGCCTACGTGGGCAAGGGGCCGGACAACACGTACTCGCCCTTCGAGTTCCAGACGCTGCTCGCCGCCCAGGACGTGGACATCTCCGAGGACATGTTCATCATCCCGGCGGACGCAGCAGCGGCCTACAAGCAGCGGCTCACGCAGCCGAAGACGGCTCCAGGCCCGCAACCACCAATGCCTGGGCCGGTGCCTCCAGAGGGGACAGAGGCTGGAGTTGGCCCTGAACCAGCTCCAGGTCCGACACCACCGCTGCCGCCCCCAGGCGTCGAGTCGGTTTCACGCTTCTCCTGGAACGGCGAGATTCCCCCGCAGAAATGGATGAACTTCTATACGAAAGTTTTGACCCGATTCGCATCCGGCGATGGCTTGAAACTGCACCTTCGAGTCGAAGTCGCGCCGAAAGAAGGCGTCCCGATCCAGAAGGTTCAGGACGCCAAGGTAGCGCTGCGGGAGCCGGGGTTGAAGGACGAGGGGGAGGGGGAGTGAAGACTGCACTCCACGGGCAACAGGTGTGTTTGTTCTCCTCGAAGGCGTCGACGATGTACTTCAGGAAGATGAGGCCCAGCACGACGTGCTTGTATTCCCCCGCGTCCATGTTGTTCCGGAGCTTGTCGGCCGTCGCTCAGAGGGTGGCATCGAAGCTCAGGTTGGCGCCGCCGTTGGCCGCCTTGCCTGCACCCTTCCTCTCTCGTGCCACCGAAACCGCCTCCGGGCGCTGCGCAGAAATCAGGGCCCCGTCGGCGCCCGGGTCACCCAGCCAGCGTGCGGCCTGCGCCAGACCCGATCAATGCTCGGCGCACGAGCGCGGTCAGAGTCCGGATACTCTATCCGTGGTAGCGGTCCCGGGGTTGCCGCTGACAATCGATGCGGGCCTTGGGCCTCGAGAGGTAGTGCCGAGGTAAGATGGGTGTCGACATCATGTGGAAAAGCGGTGGTTATCCCTACAAGCCGGCGAAGTTCCCCTCACGCGAGATGCTCGAGGAGCTCGAGGAGAGGAAGCTGGCTCCTTACCGGACCATGACCCCGGAAGAGAGGGGGCGAGACCTGGTGAGCGTGTGCCGAACGGCCATGTCGCTGACGATGTGTCACCCGGCTCCCGCGCGCAGCCTTGCCCTCGAGGAGCCCCTTCCGGAGAGCACGATGAGGCTGTGGCAACGCCTGCGCGCGCACTATGAATGGCGTCCCCCCTCCTGACCTTATCGGTTTGATGAAGCGGCTGGGGGGCGCTCTGGAGGCCGCAGGCATCGAGTATGCCCTCGGTGGAGCCCTGGCGTTCAACATCTGGGCACAGGCGCGCGGCACCAAGGACATCGACATCGCGACCTATGTCGGTGTCGGCGACGTCGAGCGAGTCTTTTCTCTGCTCCAGCAACTGGGTGCCGACGTGGAGCGCTCCGCCTGCCGCTGGGAACTGAAGCAGTGGGGACACTTCGAGGTCACCTTCGAACTTGTCCGGGTCGACGTGTTTCTCCCCGACCTTCCTCTTTACGACTGGGCCTATCCGCGGCGAAGGCGCGTGCGCATCGAGGACGCCGAGCTCTGGTTCTGGTCGGCCGAAGATGTGCTGCTGTTCAAGCTCGTTTTCTTCCGCGACAAGGACAAGCTCGACATCAAAGTCCTGCTCAAGGTCCAGGGCAATAATCTCGATTTCGACTACATCCGCAAGGCCCTTCGCGAAATCCTCGACGACGAGGAACGCACGAAGTGGTTCGAGGACACGGTACGGGAGATTCTGAAGGGGTGAACTTCAAGAGCTTCACGCTGGTCCACGACTCGTGAGCGTCGCGCTCCGACCCGTAGTAACCCAGGTAGGTGCCAAAAGGCGCCTTTGGTATCTGGCGGGAAAGCGTAGGAATCGAACCTACCCGGGACGACTTCCGCCGCCCCACGACGGGTTTGAAGCCCGTGCCGGCCACCAGGCCGGATGCAATCCCGCGGCTGTGCGCGACGGAGTGTAAGCCGGGCGCCGCCGAAAAGGGAAGGGGCGCGGGTGCGGCCGGGGGCGTCGCTTGATACAATCGGGCCGACCGGAGGACCGAACGATTCCAGGATGAAGATTCTTCACATCTGCGATACGCCCGAGAACCTGATGGACCTGGGTGATCTGGCCTCGATGAAGCTAGAGCTCGTGCTCACGTCGGGGGATCTGCCACGACCCATCTACGACCGCATCCGGGCCAAGCTGCCCGATGTGCCGCTCTACGGAGTCCGAGGCGGTCATGACGGCCCGACCGAGCTCACGGCAGCGGAGGATCTCCATCTGCGCGTCATCGAGATCGGCGGCTTGAAGGTCGCGGGCTTTCAGGGCTCCTGGCGCTACAAGCCCGCCGGCCGCTACCTCTACACCGACAACGAAGTCTCCGTCGCGCTCTCTCGCTTCCCCAACGTCGACGTCCTGGTGACCCACAACCCGCCCGCGCTCGACGGCCACGAGCTCCTCGACGACATCCACAACGGCTTCACCTCGTTCGTCGAGTACTGCGCCCGCTCCGGCGTGAAGTACCTCTTCCACGGCCACTCCAGCGTCGAGAAGCAGACCCGGATGGGAGCCACTCTGGTCATCGGCTCCTACGGCCGGCGCGTGATCGACCTGCCCGACTGGAAGTGACGCGGAGAATCGAGAATCGAGAATCGAGAATCGAGAATCGGAAGAGCGGGCGCTCCGACAAGGAGGCTCAGCCTGGTCGGAGCGAAATCCGGAATCGGCCCCCACGGTCCTCTACTGGCTACTGACTACTGGCTACTGGCTACTGACTACTCTCTCATCCCTCCCGCAGCTCGAACTCCAGCAGCTCGGGGGGGCAGAGGAAGCGTAGCGGAAGCATCGACGTGCCGACTCCTCGGGTCACGTGGAGCTGCGAGCGGGCTCGGCGGTAGTGGCCCATGACGAACTCCAGGCCGCTGCGCTGGGTATCCGCCCAGAGCGCGCCCAGGTAGGGAAGGCGGACTTGGCCGCCGTGGGTGTGACCTGAGAGCGTCAGCTCCACGCCGCTATCGGAAGCCTGGTAGAAGATCTCGGGCGAGTGCGCCAGGAGCAACCGGAAGGCCTTCGGCGGGACCTTCTCGAGGGCCCGCGTCAGATCGTCCTTCTCCAGGCTGGGGTCGTTCACGCCACAGATCCAGGCCCCGTCGGCCAGCGGTGCGGCCTCGTTCACCAGTGTCCGGATGCCGAGCTTGCCCAGCTTCTCGATGAACGGCTCTAGCTCGATCTCCTCGATCTCGTTGTTCCCCGGCACGAACCAGACGCCCAGCGGCGCGGAGATCCCCTCGAGCAGGTCCAACGCCGGCTGGATGCCGCGCGTGTTGCTGATCAAGTCGCCCGTGATCGCCACCAGGTCGGCCCGGCACTCGCGGATGCGGTGGCGGATGAAGACTTCCTTGTAGGTCCACTCGCCCACGTGCAGATCGGACAGCTGCAGGATGCGCTTGCCGGCAAGAGACTCGGGCAACCCCGCCAGCTTGAGGGCGATGCGCCGGTGCTCCATCTCGAAGCGCGTGAAGAGGCAAGCGTCCGCCGCCAGATATGCCGCGGGCAAGAGCGCGGCCCAGATCGGGTCGATCATGGCGTGGCCGGCTGCCCAGCCCGGGTGTAGTCGACGACCACGCGCGCCAGAGTGATCTCCCTGGGAGGCACGTCGCCGAGCTTCCAGCGCACATAGACCTTCAGCAGGCCCAGACCGGGCTCTCCCGGCACATCCTCGAAGACCACGTCACGCTCGTAGTGGTAGGTCTCGACCAGCTGCCGCGTGTCGGGAGGCATCGCCTCCCAGCGCACGATCGGGTCGGCCGCCAGCGCCTCCTTCGACTTCTCCTCGCCCTGGCCAAAGGTCTCCTTGAGCGAGCTGTAGGGCAGGGCCCGGTAGCGCTCCAGGAGCTGACTTGCCAGCGTCAGCGCTAGCGCGCGGTGCATGGTGAGCTGCGCCCGTTTCGGCGCTGAGCCGAAGAAGTCGAAGAGCGGAATCAACGCGACCGACAGGACCACGACGGTCACCATGATCTCGAGCAGCGAGAACCCCCGGCGCTCTCCCGGAGCCCGGCCCGCTGTCGCCAGCTCTCGTGCAGCTTTCATGGGTAGGGCAGCCCGAAGCCCCGGAAGAAGTTCCGCGTCGGGTCCTCCATGGACCCCACTCCGGCGTTATGGATCTTGCTGAAGTCCGTCCCGGCGTCGCTGGAGAAATTGATGTTGCCCGTGCGTCTGCGGCCCTGCGCGCCGGTCTGCTCGAGGCTGCCCCCGCCGTCGGGTCGGAAGGTCTCGAGCACGTCGGTCATCACGATCCGGATGTTGCCGCCGCCACCCGCCCCGCGCCGGGCGATCTCGTCGATCAGCCGGTCGCGCGTCTGATCGCGGTTGGTCGGGACCAGCACGCGGTCGCCGTTGGGCGTCGAGAACTCGATCGGGCGTCCGCCCGGGCCGCCCCGGTTCTGCAACGCCAGAGGTGTGTTGCCCAGCGGAGGCACTCGCCCGTTGGTCGCCACCAGGTCCTTACGGCCCGGATTGCCGTCCGCGATCTCGACGACGCGGCGCACCTGGTCCTCGAGCTCCTTGGCGCCGACCTCGCCTTTCTCGAACTTCTCGGCCAGCTCGCGCAGCTCCCGGAGCGCCTCGAACTCCTTTTGCGTGGCGGAGCGCTTGTCGGGCGCCTGCGGCAGCGGCCGGCGCGGCTGGAAGTTGACCGTCTCGTTGACGAACTTGTTGTGCGACTGGACGAACGTGGACGGATTCTCCAGCTCCGTGAGCGCCAGGAGCGTCATGGTTTCGCGCCCCGTGGCGTCCGCGCCGGTGACGACTGTCTCGACGTAGTAGTTCTGGTCCGGCGAGCGGCGATCTGGTTCGGAGCTCTTCGGGTCGAGCAGCCGGAACCTGACGTCGCGCACGTGCACGTTCGGCAGCGTGTGAGCGCGCGCGCCCTCTTCGGGCGGTTCCGGGTCCGTCTCCTCGCGGTCGATGGTGCGCTTGACGCGGAACAATCCGCCGTCGGCCGGGTCGAGGCTGTAGGTCACGGCGACCGCCCCGGGCGTCGGGAGCTCGCCCCGGCGCTGCTTGGGATCGGGCACGTAGAAGGTGATGTTGCGTCCCATCGGCGAGATGCGCACGGGCGCGCGGTGATCGCCATAGCGCGGGTTGTTCTCGCCGCTGGCCTGCTTGGCTACCGGCAGCGAGACGAGCTGCTTCAAGTCCTGTTGGACGCTCGCCAGGGTGAGGGTCGCGGCCTGCAGTGCGTCGGCCTTGTTCTGCGTGTCGCGGTTGATGCGGCTGCCCGCGTAGAACATGTCGTAGAGCACTCCCATCAGCACCGCGCCGATGACGATGGCCACGATCAGCTCCACCATGGTGAATCCCGCCGGTCTCGTCCTGCCATGGTGCCCTTTCTCATGGCTGCGAGGGACTTGCATCGGATGCCTCCTCTGGGGTGCCTGTCGAGAGTGCCGCTGGAGTGTTTGGAGTTATTGTCTCTTTTGTCGTCGCGAGAGGTACTCGCGCTTCAGGAAACCGGGGTTCAGAAAGAAGGCGAGCTGCTTGGCGTAGGCCGGCGGCATTTCGCTCGAACCCGACCAGGCCTCGTAGTCGGAATCCCCCGGCCGGGCGATGGCGGGCCCGGCCGTGTAGGCGTCCGGCACGGCCTCCAGGTCGCGCACCAGCACGCAGCCCTCGAGCTTCTTGTTCGTGTGCCCCTGAAGCAGCCCGTTCGGCGCCATCAGGTCGGCCTCGAGAGTCTCCCCCGACGACAATCCCCCCAGGTCGATCGGCCCGTTGGACGCGATCAGCACCAGCCTGCCCTCTCCCTGCCGGGGCGCCGACTTCACCGAGATCCCCTCGCTCGACTCCGTGGCGATGACGCCCCGGCCGGTCCACGGCTGGTTCAGCGTCACCTCCCGCTTCACGAAGTAGAAGCCGTTCAGCACCAGCGTCCCGTTGCGCGAGACCAGCCCCGCGAGCTCTGCAAAGTTGTCGAACACGTGCGTCGCGTGGCGCTTCAGCGAATCGGCCGTGAACTGGTCGTAGGTCCGCTTGCTCTCGAAATCGGCCGCATCCGCGGCCGACTGCCGCGAAAGCTTGGCGGCGATCCGCCCGAACTGCGTGGTCAATCCCGCTACGAGCTGGGCGGGGTTGGTCGAGGCGCCCGGGGCGAAGGCCGGCACCGTCAACTCCGCCGGGTCGAGGACGTCGGTGGTGCACAGGACCGGGCGGTTGGAACCCGGGTCGGCCAACGGGAACGCCGGCAGCTCCAGTTGCTGGGCGGCAGGCACGTTCCTGTTGAAGACCTCGATCTCCTGCACAGCTTGCTGGTAACGCTCGAAGTACTTGCGGAAGCGCTGCGAATCGCGCAGAAAGAGCGTGTACTTGTTGAACGGAATCGGCGGGGCGAGCAGCACGACCTTGTAGGCCTTCAGGAAGAAAACCTGCTCCTCCACGCTCCGGTAGTTGCCTGGCGGTGTGACGAACGCCGATTCCTGGAATCCGAACGTGCCGTAGCTTTCGTTCGACTCCTGCGTGACCGACAGCGGCAGCCGCTCGAATGGGCCCGTCCGCACGTCACCGGCCCGGGTGTCGGGCGAGTCCTGGTAGGCCCGCGCCGTCAGTTCCGGCTTCAGCACCGCCGACATCCCCGGCTCGAAGAGGGCGTCCTCGGGGGGCGCAGCCAGCTTCGACGGGTCGAACTGCCGCACCTTCTTGTAGAGCTCCATCTTCGCGGCCGGATCGTTGAGCTTCTTGAGCAGGTCGTAGGAGACCTCCTCGACAGCCGACTCGGCCACGATGGCGGCCCGGTCCGAGACGCTGAGGTCGATCGTGTTCTCCCGTACCTTCGACGTGAAGAGCGAGTTGGCCACCATCATGATCGAGAGCACGACGACCACCGAAAGCGCGATGAGAAACACCGTGCCGATGCCGCTCCTGTCTCGTCTCAGCCCTGCTCCACCCACATTCTGAAAGTATAACAGCGCATGCGGGAAGTGCCTAGCCGACCGAGGGTACGCACCCGAAGCGGCGTCTCTTCTTGACTTCGCCCCGGGGGAGTCTTATGATCTGCGGCCCCGCGCCGGGCTGGGCGCGGCTCGGGTCGCCCCCGCTTTGCGGTCGAGGCACCAGGAACCGCGCGGCTCACGTCGCCGTTTCGCGTCCGGCTGCGGTCCCCAGGAGGTCCGATTCAGCGGTGGACACCACGCTCAACAACTTCACCATCCAGGTGGCAACGGTCAACGGCTCGGGAAGCCAGTCGGCGAACCTCGTTCTCCTGCGCTCCATCTTCAACATGGGCATCCCGTGCAACGGGAAAAACCTGTTCCCGTCCAATATCGCCGGGCTGCCAACCTGGTTCACGATTCGAGTCGACGAGCGCGGCTACGCCTGCCGACGCAAGGACGTCGACATCTGCGTCGCGATGAACGAGAACACCATCGACGCCGACGTGAATGAGCTCGCGCCCGGGTCCGTCCTCATCTACAACGAAGCGCTTTCCTACAGGCCGCGTCGAGAGGACCTGGTCGTCTACCCCTGCCCGTTCACCGCCCTGGCCGGCAAGGTCACGACGGAGCCTAAGCTCAAGAAGCTCCTCACCAACATGGTCTACGTCGGCTTGCTCCAGGAGCTCCTCGGGCTCGACCCTGTGGCCGTCGAGCAGGCCGTCCAGAAGCAGTTCGCCCGCAAGGCAAAGGCCGTCAGCCTGAACCTGGGGGCGCTCAAGGAGGGCGTCGCCTTCGCCCGCGAGAAGCTCACCAAGCGCGACGCCTTCAAGGTCGAGCGGCGAGACCTCACCGCTGGCAAGATCCTCATCGAAGGCAACGCAGCCTCCGCGCTGGGAGCGCTCTTCGGCGGGTGCACCGTCTGCGCATGGTATCCGATCACCCCCTCCAGCTCGCTGCCCGAGGCGTTCATCGACCTGGCCGGCAAGCACCGTCACGACAAGGATGGCAAGGCCACCTACGCCGTCATCCAGGCCGAGGACGAGATCGCCTCGCTCGGAATGGTCCTCGGCGCCGGCTGGGCGGGCGCGCGCGCCATGACCAGCACCTCCGGCCCGGGCATCAGCCTGATGACCGAGTTCGCCGGACTGGCCTACTTCACCGAGACGCCCGGCGTCGTCTTCGACGTGCAGCGAGCCGGCCCCAGCACGGGCCTCCCCACTCGCACCGCGCAGGGCGACATCCTCAAGGTCGCCTGCCTGAGCCACGGCGACACGCAGCACATCGTCCTGATGCCGGCCTCCGTCGAGGAGTGCTTCACCTTCGGGATGGAGGCCTTCGACCTGGCCGACCGCTTCCAGACACCCGTCTTCGTCCTGACCGACCTCGACCTCGGCATGAACGTCTGGATGTCCGACCCGTTCCGCTATCCGGAGAAGCCGTTCGACCGAGGAAAGGTCCTCAGCGCCTCCGACCTGGAGCGCATCGGCAAGTTCGAGCGCTACCGCGACGTCGACGGCGACGGCATCCCCTACCGGACGCTGCCCGGAAACCCGCACCCGCTGGCCAGCTGGTTCGCGCGCGGCAGCGGCCACAACGAGGCCGCCCAGTACACGGAGAAGCCGGCCGAATACAAGCGGAAGCTGGAGAGGCTGGCGCGCAAGTTCGAGACCGCCAAGTCGCGCGTGCCGGCGCCGATCGTGAAGAACGGTGGCGACGGAGAGGTCGGGCTGCTGGCGTACGGCACCAGCCACTGGGCCGTGCTCGAAAGCTGCGACCAGCTGGCTGCCCTGGGCGTCAAGGCCGACTACGCGCGGCTGCGGGCGTTGCCGCTGCCGGACGCCGTGGAGCAGTTCCTGGCCAGCCACCGCCGCGTCTACGTCGTCGAGCAGAACCAGAGCGGCCAGATGATGGCGCTCTTGCGAATGCACTTCCCCGCCCATGCGGGCAAGCTCCGGAGCATCCTCCACTACGACGGCATGCCGCTGGACGCCGCCACCGTGACCGAACAGATTGCCGCCTGCGAGAAGGAGTCCGCGAACTGATCATGACGACCACCCCCGTCGCAGAAGCGACCAAGGCAAACCTCAATCGCGCCGGCCTAGACAAGGCCGCCTACAAGGGCAGCAAGTCGACGCTCTGCGCCGGCTGCGGTCACGACGCCATCACCAACCACATCATCACGGCCTTCTACGAGCTGGGCGTGGAGCCGCAATCCGTCGCCAAGTTCAGCGGCATCGGATGCTCCAGCAAGACGCCGGCCTACTTCTTGTCGCGCTCGTGTGGCTTCAACAGCGTCCACGGCCGCATGCCAGCCGTCGCTACGGGCGCTCTGACGGCCAACCGCCAGCTGATCGGCGTCGGTGTCAGCGGCGACGGCGACTCCGCCTCGATCGGGCTCAATCACATGTGCCAGATCTTCCGGCGCAACGTGCGGATGCTCTACATCGTCGAGAACAACGGCGTCTACGGCCTCACCAAGGGGCAGTTCTCCGCCACGGCCGATGTCGGATCTCGCCAGAAGGGCGGCGCGCTCAACGACTACGAGCCGATCGACACCTGCGCGCTGGCGATCGAGCTGGGCTGCGGTTACGTCGCCCGCTCCTTCTCCGGCGACGGCAAGCAGCTCGTTCCCTTGCTCAAGGGTGCGCTCTCCCACAACGGCCTGGCCTTCATCGACGTCATCAGCCCCTGCGTCACCTTCAACAACCATGACGGCAGCACCAAGAGCTACGACTTCGTCAAAGAGCATGACATCCGCCTGCACGAGCTGGGGTTTGTCCCGCACTACGAGGAGGTCTCGGTCGAGTACGACGAGGGCACGACCACCCGCGTCGACCTCCCCGACGGCAGCTACCTGACGCTCAAGAAGCTGGAGCGGACCTACGATCCGTTCGACAAGAGATCGGCGCTCTCCACGCTGGCGGCCTCTCGCGCTTCCAACGAGCTGCTCACCGGGCTGCTCTTCCTGGACGAGAACCGCCCGACCCTGGACCAGCGCATGAAGCTCACCGAGCGCCCCCTCATCGAGCTCACCGAGGCTGACCTGCGCCCCGGCCGCGCCGTGCTCGAAGAGATCATGGAGACCTACCGTTAGGCCTGGTCCTCGAAGCGTGCGGGGCCTTGGGCACCGTCGAATGCGTTACACTGTGTCTTCACCATGCCACTGCTACTGACCCTGCTCGCCACCGGTTCCCTCGTTGCTTTCTTCGTTGCGCTCGCCTCCGGGGCGATGGGCGCGGCCTTTCTGCCTGGGCTGCCGAACCATCTGACGCTCGGTATCCTGGCGGCTCTGATGGCCTGCACCGTCCACTGCGCGGTCTTCACGTACTTCCTCGGGACCGGGCTCTCGATCAAGGAGGCCGTGGCCGTCCATCAGCTCGATCCCGCCCTGATCGAGGAGACGAAGACCATGAAGAAGCGCGCCTTCCCGTGGGTCTTCAACGGCATCTTCGCTGTGATGGGCGCCGTGCTGGCGGGTGGCTTCGCGATGTCGGGCCGGGTACCGGCCTGGCTGCACGGGCTGCTCGCGGCGGGCGCGGCCGCCTTCAGCATCTACGCCTTCTACAAGGAGTTCGCGGTGATCCGCGACAACGTGACGCTGCTCAACACGCTCAAGAAGCACCTGGTGCAGAAATCGATCGAGAACCAGTGGCCGCCCGAAGAGGCCGACATGTCGCGGGTCGACCAGGGGCGCGCGCTGGTCTTCTTCGGGTTCAGCGCCGCGTTCGCCTTCGTCTACCTCAGGTACATCACGCGGACGGAGTGGATGCCGGTCCTTCCATTTGCACTCGTGTCGACCCTCTCGATCGCGCTCGGTTCGATGATCCTGAAGGTGGAGGGCCGGAGCCGGTGACGGCCAGGACCCGGGCGGGCCACTAGACGATGCGCGAGCTGGGAGTGGGCCTCATCGGCTGCGGCGTCGTCGGCACGGAGGTCGTGCGCGGCATCGCGGAAGATCGCGAGGTCTGGGCGAGGCGTTACGGTGTCGTCCCCGTCGTGAGGCGAGTGGCCGTGCGCGACACGTCCAGACGGCGTGAGTGCAATCTCCCGCCCTCCGTCCTGACGGCCCACCCGGAAGACGTGCTGGCGGACCCGTCGGTAGACGTGGTGGTCGAGGCGACCGGGCGCGTGGAAGAGGCCCGGAACTGGATGGAGCGCGCGCTCGACGCCGGCAAGCATGTCGTGACGGCGAGCAAGGCCGTTCTGGCGCGCCACATGGGGGAGCTGCTGGAGCGGGCGCGAGCGCGCGGGCTTTCGTTTGGCTACGAGGCGACGGTGGCGGGCGGCATCCCGCTACTGCGAGCGCTGCGCGATGGGCTGGTCGCCTACGGCATCACCGAGATCGCCGGCATTTTGAACGGTACCACGCACTACATGCTGACCCGGATGGAGCAGGAGCGGCTACCCTTCGAGACCGCGCTCTCGGAGGCCCAGCGCGCCGGATTCGCCGAGCCCGACCCTTCCGAGGACGTCAGCGGCGAGGACGCGGCCTGCAAGCTTGCGGTCGTCTCGCGGATGGCGCTGGCGCTGCCAGTGACGCAGCGAGACGTCTACAAGGAGGGCATCCGGGACGTGAAGCCGAGGGACCTGCGGTTGGCGGTGAAGCTCGGATTCCGGGTGAAGCCGATGGCAGTGGCCCGCCGCAGCGCCGTCGAGGGGAAGTGGGAGCTGCGGGTCCATCCCGCACTGGTGCCGATAGAGAGCCCGCTGGGCCGGTTGGCGCTGGAGGAGAACGGAATCCGCGTCACCACCGAGCGCCGCGGCGATTACTTCTTCAGCGGACGCGGGGCGGGCGGAGCGCCGACGGCGGGTGCCGTGCTGAGCGACCTGCTCGAGGTCGCGCTGCGGCCGGGAGGGCCGCCGGCTGTGGAGATGGCCGACTCGGCGTCCACGGTCACATCGGAGCAGTTCGTGACGGGCCACTACGTGCGTGTTGCCGGTGATGCCGCCCGACTTCGCAAGGACCTCGAGGAGCGGGACATCCAGGTGATCGCGGCGCACCAGGAGGGGCAAGAGGTCGCTCTGGTCACCGGTCGTGGCACGCCGGCCTCGGTGTTGCCCGCGCTGGCCGCGGCATCGGGCGAGGCGCCGCGCGTCTGGCTGCGGGTTGAAGGCGACATCAGCGCCTGAAAGGCAGGGACCCCGAAATGCCCTCCGGCGGAATCATCGCCCGGTACGGAGACCTCCTCGAGCTGGGCTCGCTTTCGAGCGCCATCACCCTGGAAGAGGGCGCCACGCCGCTCATCGAGGCCCGGCGGCTGCCGCGCGAATGCAACCTGCAGATCCGGCTCCTCTTCAAGTTCGAGGGGAGCAACCCGACCGGGTCCTTCAAGGACCGAGGCATGACGGCGGCCGTCAGCAAGGCGGTCTCGGCCGGGTCGCGGGCCATCGTCTGCGCCTCGACGGGCAACACGGCGGCCAGCGCGGCGGCCTACGCGGCGCGCGCGGGGATAGCATGCCTGGTGCTCTTGCCGAAGGGCAATGTGGCGCTCGGGAAGCTGGCGCAGTCGCTCGTCTACGGTGCAACCGTGGTCGCGGTCGACGGCAACTTCGACCAGTCGCTCGAGATCGTGCGGCGGCTTCCCGAGCGGATGCCTCTGACGATCGTCAATTCCATCAACCCCGATCGATTGCTGGGCCAGCGGAGCGCGGCCTTCGAGGTGGCCGACGCGCTGGGCGGGGCGCCCGACTATCACGTGCTGCCGGTCGGAAACGCCGGCAACATCACCGCCACCTGGCGGGGCTACAAGCGTTACAAGGAGGCCGGCCGCATCCGCCGCCTTCCCGTGATGCTCGGCTTCCAGGCCGCGGGCGCCGCCCCCATCGTCGACGGGCGGATCTGCGAAGATCCCCGGACGCTGGCCACGGCGATCCGCATCGGGAACCCCGCCAGCTGGGAGGGCGCGCGGGAGGCCGCCAGCGAGTCGGGGGGCAACATCGACAAGGTCACCGACGAGGAGATCCTGGCGGCCTACTTCCAGCTCGCCCGCACGGAGGGGATCTTCGCTGAGCCCGCCAGCGCCGCCAGCTTCGCGGGAGTCCTCAAGAAGGCGCGACAGGGCTACTTCCCATTCGGCACGACGGTGGTCTGCACGCTCACAGGCAATGGGCTCAAGGACCCCGACAACGCCATGAAGGTGGAGAGCAAGCTCCTGGAAGCGCCGGGCGACTTCGACGGCGTCTGCCGGGCGCTCGAGCAGGTGATCGGTTCGTGACGGGGGCGGCCCGCGCTGCGGCGCCGGGCGTTGTGGCCGTGAGAGTTCCGGCGACCAGCGGAAATCTCGGCCCGGGCTTCGACACGCTCGGTCTGGCGCTGGCGCTCCACAACCGTTTTCAGGGAAGGCCGGCCCGACGGACCACTCTCGCATACAGCGGCTCGGAGAGCGGGGGGCTGGCCGGCGAGGACCCACGCGAAAGTCTGCTGCTGCGAGCTATCGGGCTAGCCTACCGTCACCGGGGGTTGAAGCCTCCGCCGTTCGAGCTGGAGGTGGAGTGCCGGGTGCCGCCCGCGCGCGGACTGGGTTCCAGCGCCACGGCGGTGATCGGCGGGCTGATGCTGGCGTCGCGGTTCCTGGAGCCCCATCTGGACCGGCAGGAGCTATTGGACCTTTCGACTCGCCTGGAGGGTCACCCCGATAACGTCGCCGCCGCCATCGCGGGCGGCCTGACTGCCTCGGCGGTGGGCGCAGGCGGCCGCGTGCTCTTGGCCAAGCTCAGGCTGCCGGCCTCGGTAGGGGTTCTGGCCGTCATCCCGGAGTACCGGCTCTCCACGGCCCAGGCCCGGTCGGTGTTGCCTGCGAGCTACTCGCGGGCAGACGCGGTGCACAATCTCTCGCGAGTGGCGCTGCTGTGCGGCTCGCTCGCCACGGGGCAGACGACCGACCTCTGGGAGGCGCTGGACGATCGCTTCCACCAGCCCTACCGTTCCCGGCTGGTGCGCGGTTTCGACGACCTCTTGGCGACGGCGCGGGCCGAGGGCGCCCTCGGCGCCTTTCTCAGCGGGGCCGGTCCGACGGTGCTGGTGCTGGCGCCGGCGCGCGCGCGTGGCAGGTTGGCCGGTGCGCTCCTGAACGCGCTCGTGACGCACGGTGTGGCTGCGCGGGTCGAGGCGCTGGGGGTGGAGGCTGCCGGGGCGAGGTACACGCGGGCCTTCCAGAGAATCGAGAATCGAGAATTGAGAATCGAGGAGCGGGAAACGATCAGGGGATAGCTCACTGGGGCTCGGAGCCGTCGAGCGCTTCGCGGACGCGGAGAGCGAGCTCCGTCGGTTCGAACGGCTTTCGCAGGAAGTTCCACCCCGGCTTCGTGAGATCGACCTTCAGCGAGGAGACGTCGGCGTAGCCCGAGATGAGCAGCAGGCGGGCTTCGGGCCGCGACTGGCGCAGCTTGAGATAGAGATCCACGCCGCCCAGCTTCGGCATCACCACGTCGGAGAGCAGCAAATGCAGGGGGCCGTCCAGCTGGCCCAGCATTGCGAGCGCCGCCTCGCCGTCTTCGGCCTCGAGCACTGTGTAGCCGGCCTTGCGTAGGATGCGGCCCGCCAGATGCCGCACGGATTCCTCGTCGTCGACGACGAGAACTGTTTCGGTGCCGCCCACCAGCGCCAGGTCAGGCCGAACCGAGGGCGCTGCCGCCGAGTGCGGCTCCGAGCCCTGGGTTCTCGGCAGGCAGATCCGGAACGTCGTGCCGTGGCCAGGCTCGCTCGTCACCGTGATCTGTCCGCCCACCTGCTTGACGATGCCGTAGACCGTGGCCAGGCCCAGGCCGGTGCCCTTTCCACGCTCCTTGGTCGTGTAGAACGGTTCGAAGACGTGTGACATGGTCTCGGGGCTCATGCCGTGGCCCGTGTCGGTTACCGCCAGGATCACGCAGGGTCCGGGGGGCACAGGCGACGGCGCACCGCTCGTCCGGCCGTCCAGCTCGGCCTCGCTCGTCTCGATGGTCAGCCTCCCGCCGTTGGGCATCGCATCACGGGCGTTCACCGCGAGGTTGAGGATCACCTGAGTGAACGTGCCGGGATCGACGCGGACGCGCCCCAGCGGCTCTGCCAGGAGCGTGACCAGCTCGATGTCGGCGCCCAGCAGCCGGCCCAGCATGCCGAGCACATCGCGTACGATGCTGTTCAGCTCGGCCGGCCGCAGCACGACGGGGCCCGGGCGGCTGAAGCTGAGCAACTGCTTGGTCAGGGCGGTCGCGCGCTGGGCGGCCTTGAGGATCGCCTCGGTGTCGGGGCGGTAGGGGTTGTCGGGTGGCATCGTGCTGATGGCGAGATTGGAGTAGCCGATGATGGCGGTCAGCACGTTGTTGAAGTCGTGGGCGATGCCGCCGGCCAGCCGGCCTACGGCCTCCATCTTTTGCGCCTGCCGAAACTGCTCTTCCACGCGCCGGCGTTCGGTGACGTCTTCCACGATCCTCAGGTCGCCGGTATAGGTCCCCTCGGCGTCGTGCATGCGGGCGACGGTGAGCTCGCCCAGGACGATCTGGCCATCCTTGCGGACGTAGCGCGCCTCGAGCTTTCCCGGGTGCGGCCCGGTCCGGCAGCGTTCCAGGTAGGCGCGGGTTTTCTCGCGGTCGCCCGGATGGGTGACGTCCGTGTAGGCGCGCTCCAGAAGCTCGGGCTCCGAATAGCCGAGGATGTCGCAAAGGGCTGGGTTGGCGCGCAAGAAGCGGCCCTCGGGGTGGGTCAGGGCCATGCCGATGGGGGTGGCCTCGAAGGCTCGGCCGAAGCGCAATTCGCTGGCCTGGAGCGCCAGCGAGGCTCGCGCGTTCATCTCCCGGACTTCGGCGTGGTGCTTGGCTTCCATGGCGCGCCCCAGGTCCTCGAAGGCGCTGACCAGGAAGCTGCTGATGCGTTCCCGGATTGCCCAGAGCGGTGAGAGCACGTCGTGGACTCGGTTGACGAGGTGCTCGGGCTCATAGGGCTTCACGATGAAGCCGTTGGCGCCGGCCTCGTAGCCGCGCAAGACGTTGGTCGGGTCGTCCAGGCCTGTGAGGAGGATGACGGGGACCTCGGGGGTCTCGTCTTTGATGGTGCGGCAGAGCTCGAAGCCCGAGACGTGGGGCATCAGCACGTCGCTCACGACGAGGTCGAAGGAGCGGCTGCGGAAGGTGGCGAGCCCCTCGCGGCCGTCGGGGGCCAGCTCGATGGCGTGGCCGGCGGCCTGCAGGACGATGCGGATCTCCTGGGCCTGGGTGTCGCTGTCCTCGACGACCAGGATGCTTGCCATGAGGGCCTCCCCCTTCAAGTGTAACAGACGGCTCAGCGGGAGCGGCCGGAAAGGCCTGCCAGCTCCTCGACGGCCACCAGTCCGTCGTCGACCACGACGGGCACCAGGCCGTCCCGCACGGGGCGGACCTGGACGGGCGGTTCACCCGGGTTGTTCCAGGCGGCAACCGGACACAAACGCACCACCAGCACCACCGAGCTCGAGGCCGGCACCTGCACCAGTCGCTGCGCGCCGTCGGGCGCCCAGAGGAACCAGACCTTGCGGCCGGGGAGCTCGAGCGCGGCGCCCTGCACGCCGCCGGGGAGCGGCTGGCGGGCGGGTCGTGCCTCGCCTAGCCGCGAGAGAGCGTAGCGGAAGGCGCGCGCGCCCGAGCCTTCGCGCTCGACGACCTTGCCGTCGATGCTGGCGTGGAAGATGTCCATCAGGATGGGGCCCTGGAGGGTCTCGCGCAGGGCGGCGAACCAGATGCGGCGCGCGCCGGCGCCGACGGCCAGCGTGGTGGCGCGCAGGAGCTCTCGCATCTCGACGTCGTCGCCGGCGAAGCTGCGGGAGGCGTATCGAGGCGAGGTGCGCGGCAGGCGGCTGAGGCAGACGTCGATGGGAGTGTCTCGGATTCCCATGGCCAGGGCGGCGCGGCGGAAGGCCATCATGCCGTCGAGCCATCCCGAGCCGACGTCGGTGACGTGCAGCTCGATCTGGGGCGAGGATCGAAACTGCGGGAGCGAGAGGAACAGGCGGGCCGATTCCGGCAGCCCCTGCCCCTCCAGCGCGAGCGACCCAGGCGCGAAGGCGACCGTGGGGTACATGCCCCCCAGGACGCGCCGCAGCCGGTCGACGAAACCTCCCAGGGCCTGGGGCGAGTCGCGCCAGCCGTCGGCATTCAAGGCGCGGCCCGCGCCGACGACCGATAGACATGGCTCCATCAGGCGCACGGCGCGCGCCAGGCGGGCCTCGAAGGCAGGCATGTCGCGCGGCACGGTGCGGTCCAGGATTTGCAGTTCCAGCCACGGCGGGCCCTTGCGCTCGCCGATGAGCGTGTGGATGAAATCGTCGGAGGGGACCTCGACCATCACGAGCCGTCCGCGCCCCATGCCGAGCCGGGTCGGCACCGTGCCTCGGAGCCCCGGGTAGAACTGGCCTTCGAGGGGGTTGCTCTCTCGGATCTTGAGCTCGTCGCCAAAGCGCGATAGCGGGCTGCTTCCCAGGCGCATCGCCAGGGCGTCGGGCAGCTTGGCAAAGAGGGTTGCCAGCTTCATGCGGTCGGCCGGGGAGGGGGGCGACGCGGTCGATAGCCCGACCTGCCACAGACCGTCGGACACGGCCAGCCGCGGGGCGCCTGCCGTGCCGGCGCGAGAGGAGAGCTCCGGCGGTTTGCCGGCCCCGAACATCAGGAGAGCGTCGGGGAGCTCGAGTATCACGGGCTTGTCCGGCAACGCCGCGGTCGCGGGGCGCCGCGCCGGAACGGGCGCCGCAGGGGTGACCGCACGGGCCGGCGGGGGAGGGGAGGGCGTGTACTCGGAGGAGCGATTGAGTCTCCATGCAATCAGTGCGCAGGCGAAAACAAAAAGGACCAGGGAAGGAAAGAACCACGCCGAGCGAGAGGCCGCTCGCGCCAGGCTCCCGAGTTGGCCGGTCGTTCGCTGCAATTGCGGGCCCGACTCCAGGATGCGCGAAAGTACCGGGTTGGAGACGCTGGGCCGCGAGCGCGCTAGCGGCGGGACGGCAGTCGGTTGCGAGATGGAGACGGTGGTGACGTCGTGGGAGCGATGCCGGCGCGGGGCGACCCGAGACCGTTCGAGATCCTCGAGGATCTCTGCGGCGGATTCATAGCGATCCTCCGGGCGGAAGGCGGTCAGACGATCGAGCATCGCCTGGTACCACGCCGGCGCCTGGGAGCCCTGTTCGGCAAGCCGCGGCAACGGGGGAAGCGGTCTCCCGGCCAGGACGCCCACGAGGTCCTCGCCGGCGTAGGGGCGCTTGCCGGTCGCGGCCTCGTATAGCGTCACACCCAGCTGATAGAAGTCCGTGCGGCGGTCGGCGGGCTGGCCCCTCAACGCCTCGGGCGCCATGTACGGGAGTGTGCCCATGACGCGGTTGGCGACGGTCAGGCCGGTCAGATCGAGCGCCTTGGCCATTCCGAAGTCGGCGAACTTGGCGTGGTCGTCGTCGGCGAAGAGGACGTTTTGCGGCTTGATGTCGCGGTGGACGATGTTCTCCGCATGGATGGCCTGCAGGCCATCGGCCAGCTGCCGGGCCAGCTGCGTCAGGAAGGCGGCGCCCGGGGGCTTGCCGCCCGGGGCGGCGATGGAGTCGATGCGGGCCGCTAGCGACCCGCCCGGGAGCAGCTCCATCGCGAAGTAGGGCGGGTCGTGGTCCAACGCCTCCTGCAGGATGTTGACGACGGAAGCGTGGCGGATGCGGGCCAGCGCCTTCACCTCACGGCGGAAGCGTTGCAGGATCTCGCCGCCGGCGGCCTCGGCGCCCGGCAGGATTTTGATCGCCGCCAGCAAGCCGCTGCGCTCGTGGGTGGCCTGGTAGACGACCCCCATGCCGCCGGCCCCCAGCGCCGACTCGATGATCCAGCCGTCCAGCACCTCCCCGGCCTTGTAGGGAGAGATATGCGGGGAAGAGACGTCGGGCATGGCGGCTAGCCGTCGGAGTCCACGGCTGGAAAGTAAACCCGATCGCGCGTCGTTGCAAGAGGAACCCAGTGGACGGGGAGGGAGCCATCGGCTACTCTCCAAAGGCGATGCCTCGAGCCGATCGGAACCTGCTGCGCGTGGTCCCTTCGCCTGGGCCGGAGGAGCTTTCGAGTCTGGACGATTCCCTGGAGGCCACCGGCCTCTGGAGGGGGGAAGCGGAACCGCCCGAGGAGCTCGACGGACCGGCCGGGCCGGATGATGTCTACGGCCGCGACGAAGCGTTCATCTCCTCGGTGGTGGCTCCGATACTGGAGGCGCTCTACTCCCGCTGGTTCCGGGTCGAGGTGACGGGGTGGGAAAACGTTCCGCGCCAGGGCCGCTGTCTGCTCGTCTCCAACCACTCGGGCGCCATCCCCTGGGACGCGCTGATGATCTACCACGCGCTCCGCTCCCACATGCAGCCCGGAAGGCCCGTGCGGTTCCTGGTCGACAAGTTCGTGACGCGACTGCCCTTCATCTCGATGGCGGCTGCGCGCGGCGGGTTCGTCCTGGCGTGCAGGGAGAACGCCCGGCGGCTGCTCACGGACGACCAGCTGGTCGGCGTCTTTCCGGAGGGCACCAAGGGCACGGGCAAGCTGTTCCGGGACCGCTACCACCTGGCCCGGTTCGGCCGCGGCGGCTTCATCGAGGTCGCCCTCGAGACCGGGGCCCCGATCTTGCCCGTGGCCGTGGTCGGCGCCGAGGAGACCCACCCGATCCTTTACAAGCCCGACTGGCTGGCGAAGATCTTCAACGTCCCCTACATCCCCATCACGCCGACGTTCCCCCTCCTGGGGGCGCTGGGCGCCATCCCGCTACCCTCGCGGTTCCACATCCACTTCGGCAAGCCGCTGCGCTTCAAGCCCGCCGCTCGAAGGCGCGCCCATGACTTCACGGTCGTCCTCGCGCTCAACAAGGCCATCCGCGCCCGTATCCGCGGCTCCATCGACGAGTTGCTGCGCCGCCGACGGACGGTCTTTTGAGTAGTGAGTAGCGAGTAGCGAGTAGCGAGTAGTGAGTAGGGGGGCTGCAGGGCACACACGCCCCGGCCGATCGTGGCTCCCCCCCCAGGGGCCGCTCGTCCATTCTCGATTCTCAATTCTCGATTCTCGATTCTCGATTCTCGAGTAGCCCCTCCATGATCCTTCCATGAAACAAATGGGAGGCGAGCGCGGTAGAAATGCTCGGGGGAATATTGTCTGGTTGGATTGACACCCCCGGGACCCGTTCTTATTCTTCTAGCGAATTTTAAAAGGCCGGTTTCAGGTCCACCCTTGAAAGGGGCCCAAGATGGGAAGAGGAAATAGGCAGCTGAAGAGATTCACGAGCTGGCTCGTCCTGGTCAGCTTCATGGCGAGCTTGATGGCGCCCGTGGTCGAAGGCGCGGCGCTCATCCCGCTGAAGGTGCCGGGACGTCACGTGCTGTTCGACGTCAACTCGGCCACCGTCTCGGAGCTGGCGTCCATTCCCGGCATCGGCCCGAAGACCGCCGCCGAGATCGTGCGCCACCGGACCCAGTTCGGCCCCTTCAAGACCATCCAGGACGTCGGCGTCGTTCCCGGAGTCGGTAAGGCTCGCCTGGCCAAGCTCACCGGAGCGGCCACCCAGGGCTCTCGCTCGGACTTGAGGTTGCGCACCCAGACTGCCGCCCCCAAGGTGACCGAGCCGGTCGTCCGCCAGACGACCCCGGTCAAGACCGTCAGCTCGGCCGTCGAGGGGCTCGCCAAGACCCTCCAGCCCGTCTGGGTCACTGGCTCCAACGGCGTCAAGGTCAACGTCAACATCCCCGACACCAAGACGCTGGTCTCCAACCTCTCCCGCGCCGGCTTCTCGGATGTCCAGGTCAACACCATCGCCAACACCCGCCTGATGAGCGACCCATCCGGCACCAGGCTCTCTTTCAAGCCGGTCACCGGAATCACCGACCTGCAGGCCCGCCTCGGCACCGCCGGTCTCAAGGGCGTCATCGACTCGACCGGCACGCTCGTCTCCCGGCAGCCCGCCGTGCAGCCGGCCCCGGCCGCGCCCCAGTCGGCTTCGAAGGCCGTCCCGGGCGTCGGCGGCAAGGGTCTCGTTTACGCCACCGGCGACCGCCTGATGTTCCGCTTCGACGGCAACGGCAAGCCCGTCACCGTCAACCTGAACCAGCAGAGCGCCACGGGCCTCTTCAAGCAGCTCCGCGACGCTGGCGTCCCCTCGGGTACCGCCAAGGCCGTGGCCCAGGCCCGCATGAAGGGCAGCTTCCAGAGCTTCCAGGATCTGGCGGCACGCGTTCCCTCCGTCGAGACCGTCGCCAAGGCGCCCGCCACGCGCTCCTCCATCAGCGCGCCGGTCGAGGCCCCCAAGGCCCCCGCGCCGGTCGCGCCGCCCGCCCCCCCCGCCTACGAAGTCGAACTGGCCCGCCTCACCAAGCAGCACCAGGCGATCGCCAACCGCACGCCCAGCTCCGTCACCGGCTACGACCGCACCCTCAAGAGCCTGCAGGACACCTACGACGGGATGTTCAAGTCGCTGGCCAAGAAGGCCTCCGCGGCCAATCCGGGCGTCAGCGCCGATTCCGTCGCCAAGGACCCCAGGCTGCAGAGCATCGCCCGCGACATCGACGTCTACAACAAGGGCAAGGCGAACCTGGTCAAGGCCGAAACGCTCAACAAGGCCAAGGTCGCCGTCGACGCCGAGATCGCCAAGTACAGCAAGCAGGCAGAGGCCGTGCAGGCCCGCAAGCCCACCAGCGCCAAGGGCTTCGACACCACCGTCGACTCCCTGAAGGCCACCTACCGCGACCTCTACAACCGCCTTGAGATGAAGGCCCGGCTCGAGGGCAAGGTCAGCGCCGATTCCATCGTCAAGGACCCCCGGCTGCAGAAGCTGGCCGAGTCGATCGACTCCGTGCGGACCGCCAAGAACGACTTCCAGACCCAGAAGGCCGCCAACGTCGAGCAGGCCCGCGTGAACGCCGAGAAGGCCGCCGCGCGTAAGGCGAAGGTAGCCGCGTCCGAGACCGCTCCGGCCGCGCCCGAGACGCCCGCAGCCAAGACCGAGCCCAAGGCCCCCTCCAAGCCGGCTGCGTCCCAGCCCGAGGTCGTTTCGGCGCCCAAGCCGGCGGCCGAAGCCGCGGCTCGCATCGAGACGCTCTCTGCCAAGACGAAGTCCCTCTTCAGCGAGATTCGCGCCGAGAGCGGCGGCCGCTTCACCAGCAACAAGGATGTCTGGGAGGCCGCGCGCCACTATCGCGGCGAGGGCAAGCTGGCCGAGCTCCGCAAGACCGCTTCCGAGCTCCAGCAGCTCCGAAACGCCCGTCTGAACCAGGCGACTGCTGAAGCCCCGGCCGCGCCGGCAGCCGAGAAGCCCGTCGCCAAGGCCAAGCCCGCCGCAGAGCCGGTCGCCGGGGAGCAACTCGCCAAGAGCAAGTCGACGCCCGTGCAGGAGACCGTGGCCCCCGTGGATCAGACGGCTCCCGCGAAGGCGATGACCGAGACGCAGCTCCTCTCGCAGCAGGCCAAGGACCTCACGGCCCGCCTGGTGAAGGAAGGCAGATTCACCAACGCTCGCGAGGTCTACCAGGCCTCCGAGACGGGCGGCGCCAAGGGCGAGCTGGCGCAGCTCAAGTCGATCAACGACAAGATCCGGGCGAACCGTGCGGCCAACAAGCCGGCAGCGCCGGCTGCCGAGACCGCCCCAACCGGTACGAAGTCCGCGACTGCCGAGCCGGTCGCCGCCGTGGAGCCGACCCCGGCCAAGGCCAAGGTCGCGGCCTCCGAGACCGGAGTTGCGGCCGCTCCCGCAGCCGAGACGGCCGCCCCGAAGGGCAAGTGGACCGACGGCTTCCTCAAGGCGCTCAAGGGCGGCCAGTACAAGTCGACCGAGGGCGGCTGGGCCGACGGTTACCTGAAGATGCTCAAGGGTGACGGCTCCCACGTCACCGGCCAGCCCGTGGAGCCCGCGCCCGTGGAGGGGCTCGGCCGGGCCTCCGAGACGGCCGGCGCCACCAAGCCTGCTCCGAGCGGCGGTTGGGCCGATCAGTACCTCAACACGCTGAAGGGCGAGGGCGCCCAGGCGACCGCGCCCGCCGGTGAGAAGGGCGGATGGTTCAAGCGACTCTTCTCGCGCAAGACGGCTTCCGGCTCCGCTCCCGCAGCCGAGGTGCCGCTCACCGAGCAGCCCGTGGCCGAGATCCCGATGACGAAGGAGCCGCTGGCCTCCGAGACCGCGGGCGCCGGAACCCCGGCCAAGCCGGTCGAAGTCGGCGCCCAGATCAAGGACCTTCAGGGACAGGCCTACTCGCTGAAGCAGAAGATCAAGGCGACTGGCAAGTTCGCGAACAACGCCGAAATCTTCAAGGCCAGCGAGGCCTCCGGGGCCTCGGGCGACCTGGCGCAGCTCAAGTCCATCAACGACCAGATCCGCTCGCTGCGCGTCTCCAAGAAGGCCGTCGCGACTCAGGCGCCCGCCACCGAAGCCCCCACGCCCGGCAAGGCCGGCACCAGCCCCGCGGCGCCCGCGCCTGAGACCGCCCCCGCTCCTCTGCCCGAACAGGTCGCGGCCCCGAAGCAGGGCGGCTTCTGGCAGGGTGTGAAGGACTGGTTCACGGGCAAGAACACTTTGGCCGGCCGCGCCAAGGCCGCTGCCCAGGCCGAGGCCCA
>JACPRK010000105.1 GCA_016190005.1 Candidatus Wallbacteria bacterium
CTACTGTCTACTGACTACTGGCTACTGGCTACTCCCTTCCACCTTCCACCTTCTATCTTCTATCTTCTACCTTTCCTCTTCTGTCTCCTACCCCAACGCCGCCCTCAACTCGGCGCAGTCGCGGAACCGGCGGGCGGGGTCCTTTTCCATGCACTTCAAGATGGTCGCTTCGACGGGCTCGGAGAGGCCGGGCTGCCGTTCGCGCGGGGCGGGCGGGGCCTTGCCCAGGACCTGACCGATGAGATCCTCCCCCTCGAAGGGAAGCGTGCCGGTCACCATCTCGTAGAGAGTGACCCCGAGGGAGTAGATGTCTGTGACCAGCGTGACGGGCTCGCCGCAGACCTGCTCGGGCGCCATGTAGCCCGGCGTTCCCATCAGCGCGCCGGTCTTGGTCAACGCGGTCTGGGTGTCTGCGTGCACCAGGCCGAAGTCGATCAGGACCACCCGGCCCCGCGTCTCGAGAAAGACGTTGGCGGGCTTCACGTCGCGGTGGATCAGCCCCTTGTCGTGACAGTAGCCGAGCGCATCGGCCATCCGGGCCGCGATCCGCAGCGCCTCGGACTCGTCCAGCCGGCCTTCCTTGCGCAGCCGGTCTCCGAGCGTTGTGCCCTCCAGGTACTCCATGGCGTAGTAGGGCACCGGCTTCTCGCTCACTTCAAGGATGCGCACCACACCCGGATGGGTCAGCTCCGAGAGCGTCGAGGCCTCGCGCATGAAGCGGCGCCGGTGCTCGGTCTCACCGGCCACCATCGGGTTCAGCACCTTCACCGCGACGGCCTGGCCGGTGTCGATGTCGGTCGCCCGATAGACCAGGCCCATCCCGCCCTGGCCGACCAGCCTGGGTGCCCGGTACCGCACACCCAGCGCTGCGGCCAGACTCTCCTCGAACTTCTGTCTCGGGTCCTGCGCTGCGGACCGATCCAGCCGCACCAGGCAGAGCTCGACGTCCCGGAACATCCGGTCGTCGGCAGCTACCGAGGCATACAGACGCTTGGCTTCCTGGGGTCGCCCCGCGGCCTCCAGGTCGGCCGCGAGCTCGTAGCGCTGGTCCAGCAGCAGGTCTCCGGGGTCGAGCCTGTCCACGTGCTCCAGCGCCGGGTCCGGCGCCCCCGTCCTGAGGAAGGCCCGCGCCAGCAGGAGCCGCACGAAGGGCGACTGCTCCATCTTGGCGGTTTTGAGCGCCTCCTGCAGCGCCGAGATGGCTCCCTGCAACTCGCCGCGCGCGAACATCCCCATCCCCTCGTCCAGCGCGGAGAGCTTGCGGCCACTGCGCTGCGCAGCCGTCGACTGCACCCGCAGCGCTTCGTCGATCTGCGCTATCGCCGCGTCGAGCGCGCTCGACTCGCCCCCCGCGGCCTTGCGTCTCAACAGGTCCGTCGCAAGCTCCGAGACCGTGCCGGCCGCGGCGTGGTGCTCGATCAGGAACCGGAAAAGCGCCGGGCATTCCGTGGTGCGATCAAGCGCCTCCGCGGCCATCACCAGCACCTTCTTCGTCTGCCCCTGCGCGGCCCTGAGGCGCACCACCAGAGTCAACAGGTCCGTTCGCTCGGGTCGCGTGCGGACGTGCTCCGCCACGCGCTCCGCGAATGGCTCCGCGACGTCGTCGAACTTCCGGTAGCAGTCGAGCAGCTCCCACACCTGGCCGATCAGCCGCACCGAAAGCACGGGCCTCGTGAGCCCCAGCTCCAGCGCCTTCAGCACGATGGCCGCGTGTTCCTCCCGCCAGTCGGCCTTGAGCTCCTTGACGATCGGAAAAATGTCGTCCAGCCGGGCGGGCGCCTGCCGGGAGAGCGAGATCCGCGCCAGCAGCTCCCGCGCCGGGGAGGCGTCGCCCTTGAGCGCCCGCGCCTGCTTGGCGCGTAGGAACGCCGCGTCCAGGTCGCCGGCGGTCTCCAGCGCCCGGCCCACGGCCAGCAGAAGTTTCAGCCGTTCGGGCGGCGGGCTCGCCTCTATCAGCAGATCCAACACCGCCGGCTTGGGAAGCTCCTTGGCAAGGGTCGCATACTGCCCGGTCGCCGCCAGCTTCGACACCTTGTCCAGGAACTGCACCCGGTCGGGAATAGGCTCCTTCTTCGGCGCGGAAGCCGGGACCTCGGCGAGTTTCGGCGGCTCCACCCGCAGCTGCGGCACGTAGGGCCGTCCGTCGCGGGCCGCATCGAGCCGCGCCTCGAGATCGTCGGGCGGCGTGCTCCGCGCCAGCGCTTCGGTCACGATCCAGGCGATTGCCAGCGTCAACCCCGCCACGATCCCGGCCACCGGCCCGGGTAACGGAAGCTCCGCTGGCAGCGGGAGCCTGCCCGAGCCGTGCAGGTACGCCGCCGCGGCCACCGCGACGACGACGACGCGCACCACCCACATCCAGATTGTGAACATTCAGAGCGGCGCCCCGAGCCCAGGGGCGACGGGTTACAGCCTACAGCCTGGGCCTACCAGCCGGGAGTCCCGTGATAAACTGCGCGGCATGATTGTCATCTTCAGCCCCGACGTCGTCCCGGGCGGCGAGGAGGTCCAGCGGCTCCTGGAGCGGGCCCGCCACTTCCCGAATGTCACGCCGCAGGTTCACGTCGTGCAGGGCGAGACCCGATCGCTCACCGAGGTCTATCTGATTGGCGAAACGCGCGCCATCCCGGATGACGAGATGAGTGACCTGCCGGGGGTCGAACGGGTCGTGCGCGTCTCGGAAAAGTATCGCCTGATTGGCCGGCACAAGGGGCAGATGGAGGCGCTGGCCTGCGAGTACAACGGCGTCGGCTTCGAGCAGGGGACCTTCAACCTGCTTGCCGGACTCTGCGCGGTCGACACACGCGACAATGTCGAGAAGACCTTCCGCGCGCTGGAGGCGCTGGGGCTGGCCACCGCCCGCATGGGGGCTTACAAGCCCAGGACCAGCCCGTACGACTTCCAGGGGCGCGGGGGCGCCTGCCTCTCATACGTCTTCGAGCTGGCCGGCAAGTACGGCATCCGCATGATCGCGATGGAGGTGCTGCACGAGTCTCACGTCGAGGAGATCCTCGATGCGCTCCACCGCTCGGGCAACGCCACCGGAGTGATGCTGCAGATCGGCACGCGCAACGCCCAGAACTTCGAGCTCTTGCGCGCCGTCGGCCAGCAGCAGGAGCTGCCGGTCCTGGTCAAACGGGGGATGGGAATCACGCTCGAAGAGTCGCTCAACGCCTGCGAGTACGTGGCCGTCAACGGCAACCGGCGCATCGTCATCTGCTTGCGCGGCGTCAAGACCCACCTGGGTGACCCCCACCGCAACTTCGTCGACTTCGCTCATGTCCCCGTCGTCAAGCGGCTCACCCGGCTGCCGGTCTGCGTCGATCCTTCGCACGCCGTCGGCCGCAAGGACCGCGCTCCCGACGGAATCACCGACCTGGCCCACGCGACCGCCCAGGGCATCATCGCCGGCTGCGAGATGGTGCTGGCCGACGTCCATCCCAACCCGGCCGAGGCGCTCTGTGACGGGCCGCAGGCGCTCCTGCTCGAGGAGCTCCCGGGTTTCCTGGAGGACTGCCGCATCGTGCGGCGCGCCTACGAGCAGCGGGCCGCGCTGGCCGCCCGACATTGAACCTTCGACCGGACGGTCTCCGACCTCCGAAAGCGATTCTCCATGGCTGAATTCATCTTCACGATGCGCGACCTGCGAAAGGTCGTCCCCCCCAACCGCGAGATTCTCAAGGGCATCTGGCTCAGCTTTCTGCCCGGGGCCAAGATCGGCGTCCTCGGACTCAATGGAGCCGGCAAGTCCTCGGTGCTGAAGATCATGGCCGGCGTCGACAGCCAGTTCCAGGGTGAGGCCCGGCCCAATCCGGGCACCCGCATCGGCTACCTGGCGCAGGAGCCCCAGCTCGACTCCTCCAAGAATGTCCTGGGCAATGTCGAGGAAGGCGTCGGCGAGATCCGCGGGCTGCTGCGACGCTTCGACGAGCTCTCCGAGAAGCTTGGCGCGGACCTCTCACCCGCGGAAATGGACAAGGTAATGGACGAGCACGGGAAGGTGCAGGATGCCATCGAGGCCGCCGGTGCCTGGGAGCTGGATCGAACGCTCGAGATCGCCATGGACGCGCTGAGGCTGCCGCCGCCCGACGCCGACGTGACCCGGCTCTCCGGCGGCGAGCGCCGGCGCGTCGCGCTCTGCCGCGTGCTCCTCTCCAAGCCGGACCTCTTGCTCCTGGACGAGCCCACGAACCACCTGGACGCCGAGTCGGTCGAGTGGCTGGAACATCATCTGGCCGAGTTCCCGGGCACCGTCGTGGCCGTCACGCACGACCGTTACTTCCTCGATAACGTCGCCGGATGGATCCTCGAGCTGGACCGAGGCGCCGGCATTCCATGGGAGGGCAACTACTCCTCGTGGCTCGACCAGAAGAAGACCCGGCTCTCCCAGGAGGAAAAGCAAGAGAGTGCCCGCCAGCGCACCCTGGAGCGGGAGCTCGAGTGGGTTCGCATGGCACCCAGGGCCCGCCACGCCAAGAGCAAGGCCCGCATCGCTGCCTACGAGAAGCTCCTGGAGGAAGGTCCGCAGGAGCGCATCGAGTCGCTGGAGATCTACATCCCGCCCGGGCCCAGGTTGGGCGATGTCGTCGTCGAGGCCGATCACCTCTCGAAGGGCTTTGGCGACCGGCTGCTGATCGACGATCTTTCCTTCAAGCTGCCGCGTGGCGGCATCGTCGGCATCATCGGCGCCAACGGCGCCGGCAAGACCACGCTCTTCCGGATGATCACCGGCGGCGAGAAGCCCGATTCGGGCACCCTGCGAGTGGGCGAGACCGTCGTGCCGGCCTACGTCGATCAGGCCCGCGACCTGGACGCCGCCAAGAGCGTCTTCCAGGAGATCTCGGAGGGCGCCGACGTCATCGTGCTCGGCAAACGCGAGATTCCTGCACGCGCCTACTGCGCCATGTTCAACTTCAAAGGCACCGACCAGCAGAAAAAAGTGAAGGACCTCTCCGGCGGCGAACGTAACCGCGTCCACCTCGCCAAGGTCCTCAAGGCCGGCGGCAACCTGCTTCTGCTCGACGAGCCGACCAACGACCTGGACGTCGACACCTTGCGGGCCCTGGAGGATGCGCTGCTCGGCTTCGCCGGCTGCGCCGTCGTCATCAGCCACGATCGCTGGTTCCTCGACCGAATCGCCACGCACATCCTCGCCTTCGAGGGCGACAGCCGCGTCGTCTGGTTCGAGGGCAACTACCGCGACTACGAGGACGCCCGCATCCAGCGCCTGGGCGCCGCCGCCGCCGCGCAGCCGCATCGGATCAAGTACAAGCCGCTGACGAGGCAGTAGCGAGGAAGAAGGTGGAAGGTGGAAGGTGGAAGGGAGTAGTCAGTAGTCAGTAGTCAGTAGTCAGTAGGGGGCGCGGCCAGCAGAGCCCCGCCCATCCTGAGCCGACCGCGCCAGCGGTCGTGTCGAAGGACCCGCTCGAACACTGCCTCACTCCTGATCCCTGATCCCTGATCCCTGACGCCTGATCCCTGCCCCTGCATCCTTTCGCCGCCTCATCACGTAGTAGGTTCGAGCGGCCCTGACGAGGCCGCGGTTTCAAGTCGTTCCCACGAGAGGCCACCCATGAAGCAGCTCCGATTCGGCATCACCCTGGTTCTGACGCTCACGATGCTCGCCGGCTGGGCACCGTGTGCGGCGCAGGATACGGAAGAGGGTCTCACCGACGAGATTCCCCTCACCGCGAAGAGCGCGGGCGCGCCGCCGCCAGCCGGCGGACCGGCTACCTTCCGAGCTGGCGATGGCCACGAGATCCCCATCCAGCGCGACTGGTCCACAGAAGAGGACCCGACCCGCTACGAATCGATGGCACTCGACCAGCAGCCGTTCCGCTTCGACCAGCGCCAGCCGTCGCACGTCTACACGGAGCAGCGGCCGGGCCAGCAGCCTCTCTACTACTTCAAGGACGTCCGCTGGTACCAGTCGGACCGCGCAGAGGGCGCCAAGTTCGGCCGCAAGGCGTTCTTCACCACGGTGCGCGTCGACCTCGAGAAGGTCAAGGCGGCCTGGTTCTGCATGAAGCCCTTCGCTCCCAAGTTCGTCGCCGGGCATGCCGCACTGCTGCTCGAGTTCGAGCCGGGCGGCTTCGTCAACCTCGACGGCCAGGAGAGCCCCGGGTTCGTGCTTTCCTACGAGGCCTATCTGAAGGCCAGCCAGCGCTACGGCATGATCGGCGGCCAGTTCAGCCGCAAGTTCCGCATCGTCTACGTCGTCAGCACCTGGCACGACTTCCTGGTCCGCAGCATCCGCTTCAACGGGAGCATCGTGAAGCGCTGGAAGCTGTCGCTCGACAAGACCCAGCTCCAGCACCTCTCCGTTGCCATCGGCAAGGTCGTCCTGGCCGATCACTCCGCAGAGCGATACAACACCACGCGCGCCTCCTGCGTGACGGCTGCGCTCGAGCTCGCCATGAGCATCTTGCCGCCGGAGCGCCGCTCCCCCGAGAAGTGGCTCTGGGGCCTGATCCAGAACCCGGGTTGGGCACTTCCGGTCTTCGCCGACAACGTCCTGCGCAACAAGGGCCTGATCCGCGACCCCAAAGAGACGATCAAAGAAGTGCCGATGGTCTCCGGCGCGACCGCCGCAGCTCCCAACCCCGCCGACATCCGGCTGCGCTGAGCCGCCCGCTCAGCTCGTCTCTTCCTCGACCCAGTCGAGGTACCGCTTCTCGCCCTCGTCGGGCTTCAGCTCGAGCGAAATCACCTCGGGGACCTCGTACGGGTGGAGCTCCACCAGCCGCCTGGTGAGCGCCGCCATCCGCGCCGACCGCGTCTTGATGAGAAGCGTGCTCTCCCCATCCCGGCAGAGCTCGCCCTTCCACCGGTAGACGCTCACCACCCCTGGCACCACGTTCACGCAGGCCGCCAGACGCTCCTCCACCAGCGCCCGCGCAATCCCCTCCGCCCTGTCCGGCGGACAATTGCAGATCACCATCCTGTACCCGCTCATTTCCTCGCTCCTGAACTCGGTGGCGTCTACCTGTACCGGGTCTTTCCTGCTGTAACCGGCAGCCCCCATTCTACAACCCGTTTCTCTCGCGGGGTTTTCGCTTCCGCGGGAGCCGTGGCATCATGGCCGCATGAGCAGCCACGAGTTCGACCCCAATGCGGCGGCGGTTCCGGGTTCGGGAATCTTCGGGTTGCCCTTCGCCCCCGAAGAGGCAGCGCTGGTCCTGGTGCCCGTGCCGTGGGAGGCGACTACCTCCTATGGCGGCGGGACCTCGGAGGGGCCGGCCGCGATCCTCGATGCCAGCAAGCAGGTCGATCTCTTCGATCTCGAGTTGCCGTCGGCCTTCCGAGCCGGGATCGCCATGCTCCCCGAGCAGGACGACTTCCACGTCTGGAACGACGAGGCCAAGCACCTGGCCGCCCAGATCATCGAGGCTGGCGGCGCCCAAGCCGACGACCCTGAGCTGGGCCGGGCGCTCGAGCGCGTCAATGAGCTCTCCGCCCGCGTCAACGAGGCCGTCGCCGCACTGGCAGACGAGTGGCTGGACGCCGGCAAGGTCGTCGGCGTCATCGGCGGCGACCACTCCTGCCCGCTCGGTGCCATCCAAGCTGCGGCCCGGCGCACTTCCGAGCTCGGCATCCTCCACCTGGACGCCCACTCCGACACGCGCAAGGCCTACGAGGGTTTCACCTACTCCCACGCCTCCATCATGGAAAATGTCCTTCGGTTGGTCCCTCAGGTCACCAGTCTTGTGCAGGTCGGCATTCGCGATTTCTGCCAGGAGGAGTTCGACCGCATGAGCGCCCACCGCGACAGGCTCCATGTCTTCTTCGACGCCAGCCTGGCCGAGGCCCGCTTTACCGGCACTCCCTGGGGCCGGCTGGTCGACGGCATGATCCACGAGCTGCCTCAGGACGTGTGGCTCTCCTTCGATATCGATGGCCTCGACCCGTCCCTCTGCCCTCATACGGGAACGCCAGTGCCGGGCGGCCTGTCCTTTCAGGAAACCTGTTTCCTGATACGGGCCGTGGCGCGCTCGGGCCGCCGCATCGTCGGTTTCGACCTCTGCGAGGTGGCGCCCGGGGATGGCCCCGAGGAGTGGGACGCCAACGTCGGAGCGCGCCTGCTGTACAAGATGGCCATCTGGACCCTGGCCAGTCACGGAAAAGCCGAAGCGGGTTCGTGAAACCATGACGGGTCGACGTCCGTAGTAGTTCGTGGCGCATGAGCGCAAATCCTCCGCTTACGAGAACAGAGAGCATAGGAGAGGCCACCGTGAATCCTGCCCAGCCCTTCACCCGCTTCGCTTTCCGCCACGTCGCCCTGGCCGCGGCCGTGCTGACCGCCGGTCTGCTTCCCTGGCCTGCCCTCGCGGGCGGTCCCGATGAAGAGGAGGCCGCCGCGCTCGAGGAAGGCGTGGGCAAGCCGGACGCCGGCAAGCCGCCGCGCGCCAGCAGCCCCGACGACTTCGACTTCGGTGACCTGCGCGAACGCTCCCCCGAGCCTGCCGTGCAGCCCGTCGATCGCCAGCAGCAGACCGGCGACGACAAGCCCAAGCCCAAGAAAGAGTACGACAAGGTCGACTGGGGTAACCAGGACGGTCCCTCCGAGGCCCGCGAGAAGCTGGCCGAGGTGATCGGCACCAGCCGCGTCGGCTTCGACCGGGAAACCCTGGCGCGCGCCAGCTACCGCGATCTGCAGCTCTTGAAGACCTGGTTCGGCCAGGTGCGCGAAGTCGCCCCCGACTTCATCAAGAACACCGAACACGCCCGCAAGAAGATGAAGGGTGACCTGGCGTCGCAGACCAACTACTCGCTCTACAAGGCCCGAACGGACGGCGTGGGCGACAACCAGGACGACAAGGACGACTTCCGCGTCGTGTCGAGCTTCCTGCGCTTTACTCGCGACCAGCAGCCGCAGTCCCCGCTCCTCAAGAACGTTTCCGAGCACCTCCGTGACCTCATCGTCGCCTCTGGCCCGGCCTACAAGGTGCCGATCACGCCCGAGGAAGCGCTGGACCCCGACGTGCTCGCCAAGAAGTTCGAGCGTGATCTGGACAAGGGCGCCCTGCAGTACCCGGCCATCTATCTCCAGGCCCTGATGATCGACAACCGCGCCTTCGAGGCTGCGATGCACCTGAGCCAGACCCCCGACGACATCCTCGGCTTCCTGAACCAGCCCGCCACGCGCTCCCGGTTCGACGACGGCTCCGACCGCTCGCAGCAACCAGGCGCCAACGAGCCGGCCGAGCTGGCGACCGCCCGCCGCGACGCCGCTGCCGCATCCGAGCGTGTGGCGCAGGCGGAGCGAGGCCTGGTCGAGGCGACCCAGGGATTGCCGCGCGGCGCCGGCCGGTGGACGCGCGAGGCGCTCCTGAACGCGATGATTCAGGACCCGAAGATCGACGGCGCGAAGATTGCCGCCGCCGCCCAGAAGCTAGCCGACGCCCGCAAGGCCGATGCCATGGCCCGCCGGGATCTCGGCCGCATGCAGCAGGACGCCGCGGCGTCCCGTGAGGGCGGCGCCACTCTGGCGCGCCGTTACGAGCAGCTGGCGCAGGTCCTCGGCAAGACACCTGAAGGCGTCGAGCTGAAGGGTAACCTGGCCAAGCACCGCGAAGTCATCGAAAAGCGGCTGGCAGCGTCGAATCCGGACACCATCTCTCGCGCCATCTTCGAGGCCCGCCGCGATCCGGTGAAGGTCGCCCAGCTCGTGAAAGAGGCCGACCGGACCGAAAAGGCCGTCCACTATCAGGTCACCGCCGAGGACAGCATGAAGAAGCTGGCCGCCCAGAAGGCCGCGCTCACGCAGGCTGCCGAGGGTATCAAGCTGACGAGAGGTGCCCCTGCCGACCTGCAGGGGGAGGTCGACAAGATCAAGGCGGATCTGGCGGCCCAGACCTCCGCCACGTGGGAAGCTGCGTTCTGGGAGGAGCGCGGCGCCGCCGCCGTGCGTACCAAGGCCGACGCGCTCTCCAAGGACCTGGCCGCCATCGGCGATCGCATGAAGGCGCTCACCTCGCGCAGCCAGCAGGTGGCCGACCGCGAGCGGACCGAGCAGCAGATCAATCAGGCGCAGCGCACGCGGTTCCAGGAGGACCTGGCCGCGACGGATTCCACCGAGGTCACGCTGGCCTCACCGGTCCCCGGCAAGGTGAAGCCGCACGTGACTCGCGGGGTGCTGGTACTGGACCGCCAGGGCAACCGCGTGGGCGCTCTGCCGTCCGCAGAGAAGGCCGATATCGTCGGCGCGCTGCTCCAGTCGGCCGACGCCTCCAGCGCCGTGCGCGCCTTCCGGATCAAGATCCCCGAAAAGTTCCGCAAGATGAAGCGAGTCGAAGAGGGATTCGTCCCTTCGCAGCACTTCGGGCCGGTCGATGCGGATGCAATGTCCGCCGCGCTGGCCGCTGCCAAGCCCGAAGCCGAGACCGGGGCTGGCGACGAGCCGGGCGGCGGCGAAGGTACTCCCAGCCCCGACCAGGAGAAGGATCGGCTGCTGGCCGAGGCTTCAGCCCAGTTCTGGAGCCGCCTGCAGATGGCATCAGCGGACCTGGAGCGGGGTATCGTGAAGTACGTAATGGAGGTCACCGACCGCACGTGGCCGGCCAACAACGCATGCCGCTTCAAGGACGTCACGCTCAAGCGGATGCGCGATGCGCTCGACAAGTACGACAAGGCCGTCCCCGGCAGCGTCGACCGCGCGGCTTACGAGCAGCTGGCCCGGATGGAGAACTCCAAGGAGCTCTCCAACTCAAACCTCGAGAAGGAGGCCGCGGCCTATGGCAAGGAGCAGCTCAAGCGGCTCGAGGCGTCGGTCAAGGACGGTTCCGTGACCAAGCCGCCCAGCTTCTACCGCTGGGGCGTTGCGATGAGCGTCGTCGAAGCACGCTGAGCTTTCGACGGGGACCATCTAGTCATCGATGGGTCGAAGGCCCGGGCCGGAAAGGCTCGGGCCTTCGCGCTCTTGCCGCGCCTACTTCGCGACACGGAACCCGACATTGAAGTAGTTGAACGTGGGAAAGCTCCGCGCGAAGTCTCGCCGCGAGGCCCGCACCAGAGACGGAGCGCTCGCCCAGCTGCCGCCGCGCAGCACGCGCAGGCTGCCCTTCGTCGGTCCCTTGGGGTCGCGAGCGGGGCCCGTCAGGTAGTAGTCGGGATCGAATCGGTCTGCCACCCACTCGGCCACGTTGCCGGCCATATCCAGGCAGCCCCACGGCGAGGCTCCATCCGGAAGCCGGCCGATCGGCGAGGCCCACTCGAAGCCGTCCGATCCCCTGGAGGTCCCCGCGCAGTTGGCGCGCCAGTCTCCCTCCCAGCCTGCGGGTTCGTTGCCCCACGGGTAGATCCGCCCGTCGTCGCCTCGCGCCGCGAACTCCCATTCGGCCTCGGTGGGCAATCGCAGCCCCGCCCAGTTGCAGTAGGCCTCGGCATCTTCGAAGGTGACGCCGAAGACGGGGTAGTCGTCACGGTCACACCAGTCGGGCCGAGCGGGTTGGGGGTGTCGCGCTTGCTTGCAGAACTGGATGTACTGCTCCCAGGTAACCTCGGTCAGCCCAATGTGGTAGGGCGAGAGCATCACCTCGTGCACGGGCTGCTCGTGCGGGGCTCCGCGCTCGTCGCCCATCTGGAACTTGCCGCCCGGGATGTAGACGAGCACACTCCCATCACGGGGATTTCGGAACTCCTCGCCCTGCCCATATGCCTTGGCGTACGAAGACGTGATGGGGGTCTGAGCCATTGCGGGCGCCGCGGCCAACCATGCCGCCAGCAGCAACGACACCGCTTGCATCAGAAGCCGCTTCCGACCGCGCGGATGGCGGCCACGCCGGCGCCAAAGGCTGCCGTCGACATGGCGAGCCCGCAAAGCGCCGCAGCCAAGCGCCAGCGCTCGCCCTTCGGGTCCTTTCGAGCCATCGCGAATCGGGTGACGCCCGCAAGCCACTTGCCCGCCAGATAGCCCGCGGCGGCCATCGCGACCCAGGCAGCGAGCCCGCGTTTCGTGAAGGGGTCGAGACCCGGTACAGGTACTCCGAAGAACGGCATCAGCTCGGGCAGCAGCAGAAATGCTCCGGGCACCAGGGTCGCCATCCCCCACCGCCAGATCGCTTCGTCCAGGTTCGAGCGCGCGTTCATCGCAACGCGGCGCACCAGGGAGTGCGGGTCGGTGGCGGCGAAGACGCGCGCAACGGGAGTAAGGGCCAGACGGTGGTCGACGGCGTCTCGTTCCTTGGAGCGTTCCAGCCCCTGATCCAGGCGGATGACGAGCTCCTCGGCCCACCGGTGCTTTTGTTTACGCAGCCAGGCCACGAGCTCCAGGGCGCGATTCACCTGGTCGGCTTCGCCGACCCGCGAAAGCACGAACTTCTCCAGCTCACGCGACTGGTTCGAAACGGAGTCCCGGAGCCAAGGAATCTCTTGCATCTTGTGAGTCTTTAAGAAGCCGCTGATTGCCTCGCTCTGGGCTTGCAGCTCTTCTGCCTTCCCGTCCAGCGCCAGCTGCGTCAAATGTGCCTGGAGCGCGGCCAGGATGTCGGCCACCGCGGAGTGGAGCGGCACCAGTGGCACCAGCAGGAAGAACGTCCGCCGGTAGGCGTCGAATTCGCCGCGCTCCCGCAGGGCCGTGATCGCTTCGCGGGCAGCGGCCTGGAACTTCTCCTCTCGCGCAGCCTGGATCAGCGGGCCAACCTCAGGGTGGTCACCGATGCCCTTGGCATGGGCCGCCAGCTCCAGCAGCGGCTGCGCCCGGTCGTGCATCGGCCCTCGCAGCACTGACTGCAGTACGGCCCAGAGCTGCCTCACGAAGCCCTGGGCCAGCACTTGCCGTGGGCACCACGCCTGCAGCCGCATCCAGGCAGCTATCGCCCGGGCAACTTCCTGCTGCTGCTCCTCGGTGAGCGACTGGTTGGACGCGGACGGATCGTAGTTCGTCAACCTCGCCGAGAACGTGCGGTCGAAGGCGGCGGCCAGCGCGGCCACTCGCGGGTCCTCGTCGAGCTTGGCCTCGGGCAGACCCAGCAGCGCCATCGCGTCCGAGAACTGCTCGGGCTGCTCCAGCATCGAGACGATGGTGTCGATGAAGCCGTCCTCGTAGCCGTCCAGCATGTTCGCGAAGAGCGGCGAAAGGTCGGGCCGGATGTGCGAGAGCTCCTCCTGCAGCCGGCGTCCCCAGTGGCAGCCTCCAGCGATGCGGCCCGACTTCAGTTCCCCGCCCAGCCTCTTGCGGAACGCGCGCAGGGTCGCGGGCAGCGAGGACAACTCGGGGCAGAGGCCAATGAGCGCCGACAGGTCCCGATAAATGTGATCGGGTTTGCCACCCGTGTCGCACTGCCTCTGCAACGCCGCCGCGCGCTCCTGCAAGGCAGAGCTCCGCAGGCCGGACAGGGTCTCGTTGGCACCGCGGATGGGCCAGGCGACGCCCATCAACGCGTCTACCAGGTGGTCCGACTTTTCGAACTGCGCCTTGCGCAGCAATCCCTGAATTCGCTCCAGCGCCAGCTTGAAGAGCGTCTGGCCTTCCTGTGCCAGCATCTCCAGATCCGCCATCTGCGCCAGCGCCCGTGCCAGTGTGCCCGACGGATCGTCTCCTTCCAACGCGGTCTGCACTTCCTCGAGCAGTGAACGGCGATGGGCCACCAGGACCGCGGCCCAGCGAGTCTTCCACTGTCCCGAGGCGTCCAGCGCCACCAGCTCGGAGAAGGGCCGTCGCAAGTCCCGGAACTTCGCTGTCGCTCCAGTCGACAGCAGCCGCTGCGCCAGCGCGAGCGCCGCTTGCTGACATGGGTCCCGCCACTCGGGCGGCCCGTCCGCTCCCATCGCCTCCTGCGCCAGCGACAGCGCCTCCCCGGGGTCCGTGTCCCAGAGCGCCGGGTTTGTCATCAGCGGAACGGCTCGCCCCCGGATCATCTCCAGCAGCCGCGGTTCGCAGGTGGCGAAGCCGCCCTCGGGCACGGCATCGACCGAGGCCTCCTCTCCCTCGAGCTCGCAGATGGCGTGGCCGAGCCAGGAGAAGTCGAGAGTCAGCTCGTCGTCCATCGAGGCCGACTCGCCCACCACGGTGGTCGACTCCAGCATCGTCTTGGCCCTCGGTGCCAGCTCCGGCCACGGGAAGGGCGATGGCAGGTCGGAGGCTGAAAGCACTCCGCCGTTCAGTCGCATCAATCTCTGGGTCGGGGCTCCTGCCAGATCCTCCTCCGTGACGTCGGCCTGCACAGGCGGCGGCTTGACGAACGCCCGCTCTTCGTGACGCTCCAGCCTGGCCACGATGAGCAGGTATCCTGCGCGGTCGCCCATCCCAGAGCATTCGGCGCACTCGGATTCGCCGGCGCCCTTGCAGACGTCGCAGAGCGGCGCGTCCTCGCCCTGACACTCCACGCAGGGGGCCTTGCCTCGACCCCGGCAGTTGAGGCACTTGACCTGCCGATCCGTGGAGGGAATCCGGAACTCGAAGAGTGGCTTCTGCTGATTGGGCCGCTCGATCGGGTAGACCGGGTCCCACGGGTCGATCTCGCCTGGCGAGTCGAAAACGGGCTTGGGAAAGCGCTGATTGCGGTAGGGTTCGAAGCGTTCGACGACCTCGCGCTTCTCGAAGCTCAGGGCGCGGCAGAGGAGAAACGCCGGGTGGCGGAAGGCGCTATCGATCTCGAGCTCCCCTGCGATTCGCTGTGCCAGCCGCGGCATCCCGGGTAGGGCCTGCGCGGCGATCGAACCGAGCAGCCGGCTCCCGCCCGGAAGGTGCCACTCCACCGAGGGCTGCGGCGTCAGCTCCGGATGGAGCTCGAGCACGACCGGGCGCGTCGCCGCTGCGTGGGCGCGACGCTTGCTCCCCGTGAACTGGGCGGTCTGCCGGCCGTCGCCCATATCGCGCCTGCCGGACAGCGTCGGCACCTTCTGGTTGCCCCGCGGACCCTGAGTTGCCGCCAGCGCCTCCTGGAGAGCCGCGCGCATCTGCTCGGCGGTCTCCCAGCGATCGTCGGGGCTCTTCGACAGGGCCTTGCCGAGAAAGTCGCGAAACGGGGGCGGCAGGTGGTCGGGGATGTCCGGGGCCTCCATCACATGGCCGCGCATGATCTCCACCGGCGTGCCGACGAATGGCCTGCGGCCGACGAGCATTTCGTAGGCCATGACGCCGGCAGCGTAGAGGTCGACGCGGTGATCGTGGCGGCGGCCGAACTGCTCCGGGGCCATGTAGGCGGGTGTGCCCTTGATAACGTCTTCGGAGGTCGTGGTCGCCGCGCGCGCCGACCGCGCGATGCCGAAGTCGGTGATCTTGAGCGTCCCGTCCGCGCGCGAGAGGATGTTCTCGGGCTTGAGGTCGCGGTGGACGACCTTGTGCGCGTGCGCGTGGGCCAGCCCCGCCATGACGTGATCCAGAAGCCGGACGGCGTCCTCGGGGGGGAGCGCGACTCCTTCCATGAGCAGCTTGTCCAGCGGCTTGCCATCGACGAACTCGAGCACCAGCAACAGACCCTGCGCGGGCGGCGCCAGGGTGAGACTTGTGAGAAAGGTCACGATGTTGGGGTGGGGAGGCATCGCCGCCAGCGCCTGGGCTTCTCGCAGGATGGACGCCGGGTCGCCTTCGACCACCCACTTGACCGCCACGTCTCTGAGGCGCTCGCCGCCGAGCATCTCTTCGGCTCGGTAGACGAAGGCGAAGCTGCCGGCGCCCAGGAACTGCTTGAGCACGTAGCGGCCCTGCTGCAGGGACTTGCCTACGAGGGCCTTTGGATTGAAGCTACGTTTCGCCAGCATCGCCGCTCCGCGAGGTCTCCTCACGTGCCACCGGTTTGGAGCGCCTCCGGGAACCGCCTGCCCGGGATGCCCCCCGCGGCCGTTGGACTATACCCCGAGCAGGGGAGGGGACGCCAGGGGCAGCCGTTGAATGCATGCAATTCCCGGGCGCATTCAAGTCTCGCCTGCAGTTTTCCGAAAGGCTGATCTGGTGAGGTAGGCCGCTTCGCACAGTGTCTCCGTCATGACGAGCGTACGCCCCAGGGACCCTTCGGTGCCGTTCCAGGGCACCGTTCTGCTCCTGAGTAGCCGCGACAGTGCTGCCCGGAAGGGGGTAGAAGCGGTCTTCGAGCGAACCACCGCCCTGCGCCTCCAGACCGCCGTCGTCGGCCCGGAGGACCTGGGCCCAGCGCGATTGGCGGAGCTGGCGGCGCGCGTGGCCGAGGCCAACCCGTGTGTCCTGCTGGTGGACGGCTCTCAGGCGGCGACCATCGTCGCCAGCTGGGGGCCCTACTACCCGCCGCCGACGCCGCGCTGTCTGAGGCTGGCCGCCACCGGGGAGAGCCCTCCGATCCTGGAAGACGGCAGCGAGCTCGAAGCCTGGATGCACTCGGGCGTCTGGCGCGGCGAAGCGTGGGCTTCGCGCCTGGGCGTCAGGGATGGCCGCGCAGTCGAGGGAGCTGCGGCGCTGCTGGCCACTCTCTCGAAGCTTGCGGCAGCCCCGGTGGAGCTGCTTCTGGGCTACGCCAAGGCCTGGCCAGGAAGCGACACGATGGGCAGCCTTGCTCTGCGGCTGGGAGAGACTGTCTGGGCCTACGATCGATTGGCCCGGCCGGGGCCGGATGCGGGGCTCTTCACGCCCGTGTCGCTGATCGATCATCTCTACGGAACGCAATCGCCGCTGGCTCGCGTGGAGGTTACCGAGACGGTTGGCGCCTGCTACGGCCGAAACGTTCTGGGTCTGCGCCTCTTCGGCGAATCGAGGCTGGCGCTCGAGGCGATGACCGAGGAGATTGGCAAGGTCAATCTGCAGTGGCGGGAGGGCCGCCTGACCGTCGGACGCATCCTCGGGAACGTGTCGGCCCTACTGAATCGGGCATTTCTCTCGGCTGGCTGGGGCGTTTCTCCCTGGTGGGCTCGCGGGCCGCTCGATCTGTTCCTGGCGCTCCTGGGCCTGGCCGAGTCGAGTCGCCGTGCGCACGTGCTCGTCCACTACCGCCGGGTGCCGGCTTCGCAGTCGTGCCACCGGCAGGACGTGTTTCCGTGGCGCATGTGGCGGCCGTGGAGCTCGGAGTCAGTGAGGCGCAGGCTCGAGACGAAGGCCTCGATTCGCGTGGAGGCGACCGAGGGGAAGTCGAAGCTCGAGCTGGACGTGCGGGGCTACGACTGGTCCGAGGCGATTGCAGGGCGCGGCCGCGTGCCGATCGCCCCCGGGCCGGCCAGGGCCAGCGAGCAGGTCGTCCGCCTCAGTGCTCGGCAGGTCACGCACCGTGAGCCCGAGTTCCCGGCCCTCTTCGAAGACGTCACCCGGAAGCTGCTGGCGGTCACCGGCGGGCAACCGGACCGTCATCAGGCGCTCCTGCTCGCTGGTTCCGGGTCGGCAGCCGTCGAAGCCTCGGTGGAGGCAATGGCTCGTTTGGGTCGATTGATCGTCGTGTCCAACGGCGAGTACGGCGATCGCCTGGCCGAGCTGGCGACGACGCACGCGCCCGGCTCCGCCCGGGTGATCGAGTTTCCCGCCGGCAGCCGCATCGACGGCTCCGCCGTCCGAAGGGCATTGAAGTCTCAAAAGAGCGCTTCGGTATTCTTGGCCGCCGTCCACCACGAGAGCGCGACGGGGATGCTCAACGACGCCGCCGAGCTCGCGGCGCTCTGCAGGGAAGCGGGCGCAGCGCTCTTCCTCGACGCGGTCGGCAGCTTGGGTGCCCACGAGCTGGACCTCTGCCGCGGCTCGGTAACGCTCGTCGCCGGCGCCCCTCACATGGCCCTCGGCGGCCTCCCGGGAATCGGGTTCGTCGTCGGCGAGCGGCAGCTCTTCCGTCGCCTGCAACAGACCCCGCCGCGCGTCCGAAGCCTCGACCTGGCCGCGCACTACAAGTGGGCCGTCGAGCGCGGGCAGATGCCGGCCACGCCTCCCCTGGGCGCGATGCTAGCGCTATCCGCGGCGCTGGCCGAACTGCTCGCCAGAGGTCTCGACGCCGCGCGGACCCAGCTGGCCCGGCGCGCCGCGTCGCTCAGGCGCGGCTTGATGAGCGCGGGCTTCCAGTTCCCCATCGAGCTCGACTGGATGTCCAACGTCGTCACGCCCATCCTGGTTCCCCAGCCCGTGGCCGCCGCCGATCTGCACGAGGCCCTCATGGCGCACGGCTTCGTCACCGAACGACACGGGCCGCCGCACGCCGCCGATGGCCTGCTGCTCGGCCACGCAGGGGAACTTCGCTCCGACGACCTCGAGCGATTCGTGCGCGTCGCCGAGCAGGAGCTCCGCCGTTTGCACGCGCTGGCAGTGCGCGCAGCGGCCAAGGTCCCCGTCGCTACGCGGGCCATGCAGCCCGGGCCGCGAGCCGGCCGCATCTCACGCTCTGCGCCTGGCCTGTCGGTCGGAACATTTGCAGGCTCCGGCAAGTAGTGGGGCATGATCGGGCCCGCCGCGCGATCGGCATTTCCAGCCATCGCTTCCGGACCGGGCCATCCCCCCGGCTTGCCCCCTGCTCCATGAGTGCCCCCACCTTCGCCCCAGAGAGTTCTGCGCGCGCGTCCCGGCTCGGCTTGGCGGCTCTCGTCGCGCTCCTGCTTGCGGTCGCATGCCCGGCCCAGGTCACCGCCGAAGGCTTCCTTCGCGATGCGATGGCCCCCTGGACCCAGATGGGTCGCGCCCTCCGCGAGGCGGGCGTCTATCACAAACGCCCCGTGATCCAGGCTGAGCTCGCCGCTGCCGGCGTCGAGATGGCGACGCTCGGCGGCCTCCGGACCAAGCCGCCCTCCGACCTTCTCAACGAGATTCTGGCCACGGCCGGCGTGCCGGCTGCCAAGCGTACGGCCCTCGTCGCCAAGTACGGCGGACCGGCCATCCACCGCCCGCTGCTCCTCACGTTCGGCGGCGAGCGGATCAACATCAACGAGCCCTACCAGCTCGAGCGCCGGCTGACCGAGGCGCAGGTCTCCCCCGAGGCACGCCACGCCCTCATCGCCGAGCGCTCGCGCGGGGAGTTCAAGGACCTGGCCGACTTCGAGGCTCGCCTCTCCAAGCAGTCCTCTCTCGACGGCGAAGTGGCCAAGACGGTCGCACGGGTCGTCGACGCCTCTCCGGCCGCCACCACAGGCACCTCCCAGGCCCAGAACCCTGCCGGCCAATCGAAGGCGACAGCGCCCTCGGACGCTACTGCGGCCGGTGCCGCGCCCAAGGCGCCCGACGCCGCCCCCGCCAAGACGTCGACACCGCGCGGCGGGCCCGCCGGCCCGACGATGGGCGCCGGTTCCGCCGTCGTCGCCAAGCTGCCGGTGCGGCTCCGCGATTTCCTGACCCACCAGCCGAACGGCCGCAGCCTGCTTCCCAACGCCGCGCAGAAGTATTTCGCCAGCCCGATGCAGTCCCTGCTGACCCTGATGGTCTTCCAGGCGGCGATGCAGTACCGGGCCACCGGCCGCATCGACGTCGGAAAGGCGGTCGCCGCGACTCTGGATTCGCCCCAGGTCTGGGCGGGTCTCATCGCCGCCGGCGCCACGGCGCACATGGTCAACTCGCTCCGGGCGACGTTGGCCAAGGACACTGGCATGCGGGCGCTCTTCGGGCGCATGCTCGGGGGCTTGCCCGGCAGCATAGCGGCCTTCGCCGCATGGGAGATCGGAGCAGGCTACATCTCCGCCGCCACCAAGGGAGTCCAGGTCCCGGGCAAGGAGAAGGGCGAAGAGGTCACCTTCAGCGACATGTTCCGCCATCCGGGCGTCGGCGCCGAGGTGCTCGGAAACCTCGGCAAGATCGCCATCAACCCGATGGCCCAGGCGCAGATCCTGGGGCGGGTGCTAAAGGACCGCATCCTGACGGCGGAGTTTTTCTTCACGGCTGCGGGCATGTGGGCCGGAACCAAGGTCGGCGCCTTCGCAGGCGTGAAGGTGGGGGCCTGGGCCGGTGCGGCCTTCGGTCCCGTCGGCATCGGCATCGGGGCGACTGCCGGCGGAATCCTGGGCGGCATTGCAGGTGGCGTGATCGGCGGCTTCGGCGGGGCGTGGGCCGGCTCGGCCGTGGACACCTGGATGGCCAGACGCGCCTACTCGAAGGCCAAGGAAGCGATCGAGAAGGCCGACGCGGACCCGGCGAAGCGCCGCGAGCTCGGCGCCAAGGGCATGGCACAGGCGCTCGATGCCTTCGACGAGGCCCGCCAGAAGCTGGTTGACAAGCTCACGACCGACTTTGCAGGCAAGGCTAAGCGATATCTGTCGGAGAAGGACCTCCCCAAGGCGCCGCCCGGCAAAGAGCCCTCCGAGGAGGAGGTCGCCCGCCGCAACCAGGGGATCATGTCGCGCCATCGTGAGGTCGAAGCCTCCCGCGTGGCCATTCTCGACCTCTTCCGCGAGGAGCTCGAGCTCCTGGCCAAGCTGATCGAGGGCGCCCGGAAACGTGGCGAGGACCCCGCGCCGCTCATCGAACGGGAGAATCGCGTCGTCATGGAAATGACTCTCTTCCTCGTGGGTACGTCGCAAGCCATCGGCGAGCTCAAGGAGCCGATGCCTGGCGACGCGATCGGTGTCTGGGGCGACGGACTCGATGCGCCGCGGCCCGAGGGTGCGCCAAGCTTCCAGGGTCTGGCCGCTCCCGCCGAGCCGGCCCCTGCGCACTGAGCGTCGCCCGCAGCCTCAGGACTGTTTGCGCGAAGTGGCGCCGACCCCGCCGCCGTCGTCTGTCGAGGAGAGCACCTCGCCCGTGTCGCTCCGACCCGCTGCGGCGTCTGTCGATGAGACAATCCCGCTGAGCATCCCTGAGACTCTTTGCCCCATCGTCGAGAGGGCAGCTGCGGCAATGATGGCGATCAGGCTGATGCCGAGGCCCCATTCCACCAGCCCCTGACCTCGGCGCCGCCGGCGCGAGATGTGGCTTCGGACGGGCAGTTGCATCACGAAAGGGCTACCTGGGGTGGTGTGGGTCGAGTGGGGCACGGGCAGTTACGAAGCAAGTCGAGTGCCACTATCAGTGTGTGCTCATAACACGCACTCGGCGCAGCCGCAATTGCGGGCAGGGGCAAGCCCGAGGCGCACCAAGAGTGCGCGACCGCGTAAAACGGTAGCTTCCGGACCGATCCGGGTAATCCCAGAGATTACTTCGTCAGCTTCTCTTTCTGGAGCCAGCCCTTCACCGTTTCCCACGCCTCTTCGCCCGACGACAGCTTCTTCGCCTTCTTCGAGTAGAGAATCAGATGAGGGATCGAGTGGATGTCGTACTTCTTCACGAAGGGGGCCTCCCAGTTGATGCCCCGGCCTTCCTTGGTCTCCACCGTGCCGATGTCGAGCTTCAGAATGCGCAAGCCCTTGCGCTTCTGCGCCAGCTGATCCAGCTTCGGCGACAGCTTGCGGCACGGGGGACAGGCCTCGCTGAAGATGTCCACGATGGTCGTGGCGCCCTTCTTCACCAGCTTGTCGATGTCATGGTCGCCGCTGGAGACATCCACCACGGTGACCGCTCCGCTGCTGGCGTGGGCCGGCGTCGCCTCGATGCGCTTGGACTCCTCGGCCCTGACAATGCCGGAATGGGTCACGAGCAGGGCGGCCGCAATCCCCACTCGGGTGATGATCCTGAAAAACACGTCTCTCCTCCGTTCGGGAGCGCTCGAGTGGCTCGAGGCTGGTAGGGGTCCCCCAGGAATCGCCAGGATACCATCTCGACGGATGGGAGAGCCCGACGATTTACTGCGCCCCGGGGGGGGCGGCCGGAAGCTGTGACAGCTCATAGCTGCCGATGGCGGTGCGCCCGCCAGGCTCCCGGAAGTGCTCGCAATCGGCCGCAACGATCAGGCGTGCCGTTGGATCGGCCTGGGCTGCTCTCGGGATGGTGATGCGGTATCGGCCCCGGTCCCGGCGCATCACGCTGAAGCCATGCGGCGTGCGACCGCCTAGCGAGACGCCGACCGAGAGCGCTCCGCCCAGTCGCACGTCCAGCGCGTCCAGGTCCAGTGGCCCGCCGGCGGCGTTGGTCGACCGCAAGTCGAACTGGCCCGGTGCCGTCCGGCGCGTGAGCGATAGCTTCACATGGTGGGGGAAGGCGTAGGCCGTGTAGATCCGGTCGACCGGAATCGCCCGGTAGGCGAGCCGGGTGTCCCCGGCGAGCGGGAAGTCGATTCCGCGGTCGCACGAGACCTCGGCGATCAGCACGCACGGCTTGCCGTTGATGTCGGCCTTACCGATAGCCGCCCCGCCGTGCAGGGCGTACGACTTGCGGCGCAACATCGTCGAGTCGAAGCGGATGAGCAGGATGCCGTGCGCCCGCAGGGCGCCTTCGATGCGGCTCGCGTTCTCAGCCACGGTGTGCCTGTCCCGCATCTCGCGGCTGAGGACCTCCACGTACTCGGCCTCCATCCCGTAGCGCCACGGGGCGGCGGCGTAGGTCGTCGGGTTCGTCACGCCGGCCCGCTCCAGCGGCTCCGCAAGCACCGGCTCGCGGACCTCGGTCAGCACCTTGCAAAACCCCTCCAGTCCCAGGGTCACCGATTCGCCCGTGACCGGGTCGCGCACGAAGGCCAGCGGCAGGCACGCCAGGCCCCGGTGCCGGTACTGGACCTCGACCTCACGCGGGTCGACGCCCGCTTGCGCAAGGCCGGTCAGCCAACCCGTGTGGGTCAGTGGAGGCATCTCCATCCGGCTCCGCCACCAGTCGGCCACGACCGACGCGCCGGCCGCGATGCTCTTCAGGGGTGGGTCGAGTTGACCCGGTCCGTAGCGCAGCGGCTGCCGCAGTCTGTTGGAGGCGTTCATCTGCGCTACGTGGTCGATGAGGGGGTCCTGCAGCTTGGCGAACTGCCTGTTCCATCCACGAATCAAGTACACGCCGGGCAGTCGGGTCGGATCGGCCACCGGGATCGGCTGGTAGCAGTTCTCGAGCCGAGGTTCCGGAAAGCGCATGCCGCGCTGTTGCTCCAGCCGGGCTAGAGCTTCAGCCTCGCTCAACAGCATCGCCGGCTGCGCTTCGGGCCGGAACGGGGGCCAGGCCAGGATAGTGCCGTTGGCGGGATCGACGTGGAAGTAGCCGCAGACCCGCTCCGAGCGGTCGGGGAGCGCTCGGGTGAGCGCGGGCACCACGTACCTCACCAGTTGCCCGCCGCTCCGCATCGCGAAGGGGTAGCCTGCCCGGTCAATCTTCGCCACGAAACGGGCGCGTTGGGCCGCGAGCGGGTCGCCCGGGTCCGGTTTGCCCGCCTTGGCCGCCGAGAGCGCCTCGGCCAGCCGCCGAGAGATCTCTGCCGGTGGCAGGCTGGCGCGCTCCGGGGCGGCCGCCCGGGCGGGTGCCGTTGCGATGGACGTCTGGGGCTGGGCCGCTCTGTTGCGTGCCCGCCGGGTCCTGGCGGCGGCGGGGCCAGCCTCCGCCAGGACCAGTATCGCCATCAGCGCCAGGAGCAGGAACCGTCTCGAACTCACGCGCCGTTTGCCTCCCGGTCATCCGTTCCCGTCCACGCTTGACGGGAGCGGCGGCCAGTGTACCATACTCACCTCGCCCGGCCGGTGGACCCGCCACTGCCGCGTCCGAAGCTCGCTCGTCGGTCTGCCTGGCTCGCCCGAAGTCAGACCCGCCCGGATTGGGGCCCCTGGCCCTGAGGTCTACAAATGGACAGCAGAATGGTCACGACGGCCTTCCACCTCGAGGGATGGCGTACGGCCAAGCAGTACGGTGTGGTGCGCGGGATCTCCGTGCGCTCCCGTTCCATCCTGGGCAACATCGCCGGGGGGCTCCAGACGCTCCTGGGCGGCGACATCAGCATCTACCGGAACCTCTGCGAAAAGGCTCGCAAGGAGGCCTTCGATGTCATGATGCAGCACGCCGAGGAGGTCGGGGCCAACGCCATCATCGGCATGCGTTACGACGCCAACGAGGTCATCGACGGTGTCACGGAGGTCCTCTGCTACGGCACCGCCGTGGGCGTCGAAAAGATCAGCGCGGAAGATACCCGCGGCGAGATCGGCGCCGAAGAGGTCATCCGCGGCTGAGGCCCCCGCTCATTCTGGGCTTGTCGAACCCCGCTCACGCTGAGCTTGTCGCACCCCGCTCATGCTGAGCTTGTCGAAGCACCACCCTGAGCAGACCGCGTAGCGGTCGTGTCGAGGGCCCCCGCCCGGGTTACTTCCGCTTCTTCTTGCCCGCTCCGTTGGGCGGAAAGAGGACCTCGGCGCGGTCGACGAAGCTGGCCAGCATCTTCGGGAGCATCTGCTTGGTCAGCTGATCCATGATGAACCCCGGGACGAACAGGCCGAACCCGACTTCCAGGGAGTAGGTGACCTCCGTCTCGTCCCCGCCCAGCGCCTTGAGGTGCCAGGAGCCGTTGTTCTTTCGCAGCAGGTTGCTCTCCAGCAGTGTCCATTCGAGTGACTTGCCGGGCTTCTCGACGGTCTGGATGGTGTAGTCGACCTTCTTCATCAAGTCGAGTACGAACTTCACCTTGCAGCCTGACTTCTTGCGCTCGAGAATCGTGCATTCGGTCATCCCGTCCACGAACTCGGGATAGCGATTGTAGTCGCTGATGACGCTGTAAAAGTCCTGGATGGAAACCCGGACGATTGTCTGCTCGGTTGCCTGTGCCATCGGTTCCTTGCGGGGTAGCGGGGTCTGTGGAAAGCGGGTGAGATCCTATCACAAGGAGGCGCGCGGGTGATATCCTTGCGCCGCCTTCGGGAGCGGCTGTGAACCCGAAGGGCTGGATGAGCGGCGGGGAGCTGTGACGGACACTCGGAAGGCGGTGCTTGCGAATCGGGGCGACAATCCCCGGGTTCGGGCGCGCCTGGAGTGCCGTCGATGGGCGGCGGGATTGCTGGTGGTCCTGCTCGCGGCGGCCGGCGGAGCCTGCTGGGCCCAGCAGGAGAGCGCGGAGCCGCCGGAGGTCCGCGAGATCCTCGAGGCGCGGGAGAGCCGGTCGGCCCAAGACGCCACGACGGCCACGAACTGGACCACCGAGGATTCCGGGCTGCTGGACGAGGTTGCCGAAGGGGCCAAGGGATTCGGACGCAGGGCGGGCCGATTCCTGGGACGTGTTGCGGCCAGCGTCGGCGATGGCGCCCGTCGAGCCGGCAGAAGTGTCGGACGCAACGCGCGCAAGCTGGCAAATCGGCTCTCCCACCGCCAGGTCGATCTCACCAAGCCGGGCGTCCCGTCCAACCTGGCGCTGGTGATCCCCGGGACCGACCTGGGTGTTCGCGTCCTCAAGCAGATCGACCGCTACGGCCACTACGATCCGGGCTGGGCGCACGCGCCCACCTTCATCGGCAGCATCCAGAAGCGGTGGCCGGATTCCCAGGTGAAGCTTTTCACCTGGCTGTCGGGCCCCGATCCCATCACCATCGACGCCGCCGCTAGCGGGCTCTACCACTTCATCCGCCAGTGGCGGACCGAGCACCCCCGCAAGCTGGTGCGCATCTACGCCCACTCCAACGGAGGAAACGTCGCCCTGCACGCTGCCGCCAGGCACAAGCCCGGTCCGGGCGAGAGCCCCATCTTCATCGACGAGCTGATCACGGCAGGCACGCCGCTGAAGCCCGACGACGAGATGTCCACCCGCTTTGGCGCCATCGCGAAAATCGTCTTCGTGTTCACGCGCAACGACTGGGTGGCCGGCGACGTGCGGGGCAGCTCGATGGCCCACCGGGACCCGAGAATGGGGGTCGTGCCGAAGATCCTCGGCAGCGGCCACACGCCGGAGCTGGCGATCATGGCGAAGATGTTCAAGAGCGCGCCGGTCCAGTCCCCCACGACGCACCAGTACGTCGTGAGCCTCGACGCGACGACGGCCACGACCCGGACGGTCGACCAGACCCTGCGAGAGACTTACGGGCAGGACTTCTTCGAGCGCCGGGAGGCCGGAACCCTCGGCGAGGTCGACGCCAGCGACATCGCCGCGGGCCACTCCGACTACAACCGTCCGGAGGTCAACGTGGCCATCCTGGAGCGGGTGACAGCCTTCGACCGCGGGCAGTTCCCGGACGCGGCACTGGCCCCTATGACCCCGACGACCGGCGGCGCTCCGAAGTAGTGGCGCGTGCCCAAGGACCGGCGGTCCGAGCGTCCGGGGCGAACCTCCGGATCCCTTCCAGAACGAGCAGCTTCTCCTTGAGGCAGATGCCGCCGGTGGCAGAGAAGCCCCCCACTCCGCTTGCGCCGAGCACGCGGTGGCAGGGCACCACGATCGGCAGCGGGTTCTTGCCCAGCGCTTGACCGATGGCGCGGGCGGCGCCCGGCTTGCCGAGCTCGCGCGCGATTCCGCCGTAGGTCGAGGTCATCCCCCACGGGATTCGGCGGGCGCAGTCGTAGACGGCACGTGCGAAGGGGGCGACGGCGGCCAAGTCGAGCTCGACGGTGTCGAAGTCGACCGGCTCACCGGCGGCGTAGCGGGTCAGCTGCTCGACAAGTCGGGCGGCCCTGCCAGAAGCGGTGCCCGGGCGGGCGCCCAGCTCCTCGGCGCGCGCCACGAGAGCCGCTCGGGTCGGCTCCGGCAACAAGATCCCGCGGATGCCTTGCGCTGTCCAGATGAGGCCGCAGGTGCCGAGCGCAGTGCCGAACAGGCAGTACTCGGCCTCTGGGCCCTTCGATCGGGGGGGGAGTCTTGCCGATTGGGAGAAGAGAGAGCCCATCGACTCGAGTGTACACCCCGCACGGCCGAGCGCCACTGCCAGGAGGAACGGAAATGGCCCAGAAGAAGGATGCGAGTCGCCCCGTGGAACTGACACCCTACGAGACCAAGCTTGCTGGCAGGCACCCGGACGTCGAGGAGGCCATCGACACGCTCGATCCGATCGAAGCCGTCAGCTTCCGTCAGACGCTGCGGCTAGCGCTGGGCCACGCAGACGCCCGGCTGGCCCGATTGGCCGCGGATGCCATCTCGCGGGCGCGCGCCTGCCACACCCTCTTCGAGGTGAGCGATCTGCCCCGGCTACGCAAAGCCGCCGAAGCGGGCGACGCGGCCAACCGTCTCTACGCGACGGCCCTCTTGCTGGCGCTTTCAGGCTTCCGCTGGCACGTCGAGGAAGAAGAGCAGCTGCAGGCCGCGTGAGCGGGGCGGTTCTCCCTACTGCTGCGTCCTGCCGGCCAGCGCGGCGGCACGCCAGGACGAGGTGACCTCGGCAAGCTGCATGTAGGCCCCTGGGTTGTCCTGGAAGAACTTCGGCAGCCGCCGGCGGTCGAAGCGGAATCCGGCCACTCGGGTGACGGCCTCGAAGCGGTAGGGCGACGGCTGGTCGTGCACGAGTTGCTGGACGTCACCGGCGAAGGCGCCGATCTCGAGCAGATCGATGGGGGTGCCGTCGACCAGAACGCGCATCAGGCCGTTACTGAGGAGCAGTGGGTCGGCTCCCAGCACGGCGCCGACCTCCAGCGAGATTGGCTCCATCAGGGCCTGCAGCTGCGTCTTCTGGTTCGACGTGAAGTCGCGGAAGACGGGGCTCTCGGAGAGGAGCTCCCAGCTCGGAAGCTCGCGCAGCCTTGCCAGGTGGACGAGCCGATCGGGCAGATTGGTTCCCCGCAGCAGGTGCAGGAAGGCGGCCCGCTTGAGGGTCAGCACGGTGAGGACGGTCTTTGCCCGGACGTCTGCGATGCGGGGCTGGTCGAGCAACAGCGAGGTCTCGCCGAAGTAATCGAAGGCGGAGTAGGTCTTGTACTCGCGCCCCTTCTTCAGGATGGCCGCCTGGCCGGAGAGGATGATGAAGAAGCGGTCGCCGCGCTCGCCCTTGCGGACCAAGAGATCGCCTTCCTGGTAGTACTCCTTCTGCACCATGCGGAGGAACTCGGCCGCGCGCGGGGCGGGCAGCTCCGAGAAGAGCTCCACGCGGGCCATGACGTCCAGGATCTCGAGCGCCTCCTGAAGGGGCAGATGGGCGGCCCCCAGGTCGATGGTGGCCTCGAGGCCCGTCGGGGCGACCGTGAGCCCCGAGCCGGGCGGCACGGCCTTTTCGGAGACGTGCACCAGCAGCGTCTTCTGCTTGATCTCCTCTTCGAGTGTCGAGAGGTACTCGATCGGTGTGTGGATGGGCGGTATGCCGGCCTCGTGCAGAATCAGCGTGTGGTGCCAGGGAAAGTCGAGAAGCGTGTCGCGCCGCTGCCGGTCGACGACCCCCTGCTCGTGCAAGCGCTGAATGGTGCGGGGCTCGTTGAGCGTGTCGGAGGGGTAGAGGAGGCTGCGCCCCCTGAGCTTCACGTCGAACCCGGCGCACGGGACCGAGTGGAAGGAGTACCGGAAGGTCGCCTCGGCCCCATGGAGGTAGACCGGCTCGCCGACCCTCACAGGCACGTAGTCGAAGAGCGATCGAAACCGCTCGGCGCCCAGGCCGGTCAGTGAGGCGTACTTGGTCACGAAGCTCCGCATCACCGTCGGAGTGGTGTAGATCGTGATGCGCCCTTCCTCGAGGATCTTCTGCAACGTTCCTGCGTCGTGGTCGGCGTGGCAGTGGGTGAGGATCAGGGTGTCGACCTGACGGGAGCTGATGTCGTAGCCGCGGAGCCAGTCGACGGAGTCGACGGGCGGATCGACCATGACACCGCGCCCTTCTATCCAGACGATGAATCCACTCGTCTTGTTGGCCGGATCGAAGCCGTGGCCGCTGCCGATGACGGAGAGCCCCAGGAGCGGCATCCAGAAGGCGCGGAGCGGACCCTCGTGGGGGCCGGACCTGGGCGGCAGCGGCGGATCCGCGGGGAAGCGGGCGCGCTGCACGCCCGATTCGAGCACCGCGATGCCACCGTCCTCCTGCAGGCAGATGGAGACCCCGGCGGACAGGCGCGCGATGCCGCTGGCGTCGAACTCGACGAACTCGACGATGTCCTCGAGCCTCATCATCTCGTTGCCCCGTCTGGGATTGCGCCGGAAGTAGAGCATCTCGGACCGCAAGTCCGGCAAGTCGCGGGTCGGGCCGCCGGCGAACTCCACCGGGTCGAGCTCCTCGGGGCCGAAGACCGCCTCGGCGAGCACCTGCTCGAGCACGGGCCGCTGCGCGGACCTGCAGACGATGGTGGTCCGGCGGTTCTTGATGAAGAAGTTGAAGTAGCAGGGGAACTCGAGCTCCGCCAAGCTGATGCCGCGCTCGGTGCAGAAGAGACGCTGCGGCACGATGTAGGTGCACGGGACTCCGCCGGGCAGGACCATCGTGTCCTTGATGGTTTCCGGGACGACGCCGTACTGTATCCAGCCGGCGGCCGTGGGAAAGAGGAGGCCGCCACGGCCCAAGGGCAGTGCTTCGATCGGAGGCGCCACTCTGCTCGATTCTATTGGAGCCGCCCCCGGATACTCAACGGTTCTCAGGTCGATTTGCATGAAGCGACGGCATGACACTTCCAAGGTGATCTGGGATCTGGTCGCCTTTCTCGGTAAAAGAGGCTGGACGGTCGACCAGGTAGAGCCGCCTCCTGCAGTCTGCATGGCCGCCCGCTGGGTCATGGCGAGCGCCTTCGTCATGGTCTTCGTCGACGGCACGGCTCGCGGAAGTGGTCGCCCGGAGGAGCTAGTGACCGGATGGGTGGAGCGGCTGCCCGAGACCTTGAAGAAGCAGGCGAACACGGAGTTTTCCGGCGCCCTGTCGATCTTTCTGGCGGTGACCTTCTGCGACCTGACCGAGCCGTTGGCGACCGAGGCACTGGGCTGCAAGGACCTGCGCGTGTTTGCCGCGGTGCACGGCTTTTGCCGCGTGGTCGATTTCGAAGAGTGCACGATCCGGGAGCACTCCGGCGTCCCGTTCTTCACGAGCTACGGCGCGCAGGACATCCGGGACTTCCTGGCCCAGTGGAAGGCCTTCATCGCCGGCGGGACCGGCGCCTGAAGCTCGCGCGCGACACTCACGCTGTCCCGGGGCGAAAACCGGTGGCGTCTACCTGTACCGGGTTTTTCTCGAAAAACCCGGTACAGGTAGACGCCACCGGTATTGCGGCTCCCCGCCGTCCGTGAGCGCACCCACTGCCCTCTTCCCTCTTCCCCCTTCCCCCTTCTATCTTCTATCTTCCCTCTTCCTGCCCCGCAGCAGCGCGGCCAGCTCCTTGATGCGCACTTCGGCCATCAGGCGATCGGCCTCCCCGAGCGGCGCGCCTGCGAACTCGACCTTGCAGTGCAGCAGGGCGAGCGCGCCGAGCGCGGGGGCCAGCTCGGGGCGCTCGCGCTCGACCGTGCGCGCGTACTCCAGCGGCGTCCAGTCCGGGCGGCGCTCCAGGCCGTGGGCCGCCAAAAGCTGCGCGGCGCGCGTGAAGGCGGTCACCCGGGCAGTGCGCGTTCCCCGGCGAGACTGGGAGGCGATAAGGCCTGCGATCAGCTCGAAGAGCCAGAGGCCCGCAGCGGCCGCGCGCTTGCGACCGCCCGCCAGCGACACTGCCAGCACCGCGGTCAAGAGCGCCGCTAGTGGCGCCTTGCGATCGTGCACCCAGCTGCGGCCTCGATAGAACCTGGACTGGGCCGCGATGTAGAGGTCGTCGAAGAACTCGGCCACGCGCGCCATCAGCTCGCGCTGGCCGTCGGCCGAGTAGCTGACGACTTCCCGCTGCCACTGCGCGTCGAGCGAGTCGAGCCAGGCCTTCATCTGCAGCCAGGCCGCCGATTGCGTCAGCCCGAGCTGGTCCAGGAACCCCAGCGCCTCGGGCTCGTTGGAGCTTGCCGTTGGGTCGAACTCCCACCAGCCTATGCCCGGAAGGTAGGCTTCGACCCACGCGTGGGCGTCTTTCTCCCGGACGTTGTAGTAGCCGCCGAACGCGTTGTACTCGCCGAAGGAGAACCCGGTCACCACGCGACTCGGGATGCCCTGCGAGCGCAGGAGCAGCGCCATGGCCGATGCGAAGTACTCGCAGTGGCCGCGCTTGGTCTCGAACAGGAAGGCCTCCACGGGGTCCCCCGCGCCGACTTCCGGCAGGTCGAGCGTGTAGGCGTATTTGTTCACCAGGTGCTCTTCGATGGCCGCAGCCTTCGCATACCAGCTGGCGCGGCCGCGCGTGAGCTCCCCTCCCAGCGCACGCAGCCGCTGCAATCCATCGGGCAGCTGCAGGTAGTCCTTGACCGAGTGCGCCACATTCAGCGGCCCGGTGGTCGCCTCCAGCTGGGTCTGGGTGGCCTGGGGCAGCTTCGACCAGACGCGGTACGTGATCTTCTGGAAGCGCGTGTCCCCGCCTCTCGAGAGCGTGTCTCCGACGCTATGGTTGACGGGGTAGCCGATCAGCTCGATGGCAGCCGGCTGGGCCGCGCTGAAGAGGGCGCGATTGGTGTAGGGCTCGATCAAGATCTCCTGAAGGAAGTAGTCGGCCAGCGGCGTCTGGTCGCCGGGGATGAGGCGTGCGGGGCGGCCGGGCTCGGCCTGAAGCGAGCGTGAAAGGCCCCGGCTTCCGCGCGAGGTCCACTTGCGGCCCGCGTAATGGTCGAGGACCTGGCCGCGCCACTTCTTCTGGTCCTTGGCGTAGACCCGCATGTAGAGCTTCGAGCTCTTCTTGATGCTGGCCATCTCGCCCAGGCTGACCTCGTCGCCAAAACCCGTGACGCTCGGCAGATTCGCCGGATTGAAGAGCACGAACGGCGCTCTCGGCAGCACGAAGAAGAGCGGCCCCGCAACGGCGAAGCTCGCCGCGACGAAGGCGAGACAGACACCCACGTAGCGGCGTCTGAATCCGGCGGAGACCGTCTCGGGATGCGCCTCCCGCAGGAAGCAGATCAGGGTCGCCGTGGTGAACAGGATGAGGAAGAGCAGAAACGCCAGCTCCAGAGTCCGCGTGGAGACCACGAGCATGACGAGCGTCAGCACCAGATACAGTTGCCGGAGCGACCCGCGCCCGCGCCCCGTGTGCATGCTGATGGCGGCCAGCGAACAGAAGAAGAGGGCGAACCCGAGCACTCCGTCGCGGAACACGAGGTAGTCGACCAGGCAGCCGAGGGCGCAGACCAGTCCGACCCTGTTCTCGACCCCCTTCGGGAGCGCCTTGCCGGCGCGCCTGGCTGCCCAGTAGAAGAGGGCCGGCACGCCGAAGGCCACCAGCGCGCGCGGCTCGGCCAACGCCATCGCCACCATCGTGACCGACACGGCCAGCCACGCCCAGAGGTCCATCCGATCGAGGCCTTCCGTCCTGTCGTCGGGCTTCATGGCGAGGGTCTCGATTCAGCAGAGCGCCGACGTTGCGCGCGAGTGGAGAAGCACGTGGCAGCCGCCCTCGGCCAGCCGCACGACGGCCGGCCGGGCGCGCTCCTTGCGGGCCTCGTCGCGGTCGGCCACGGTCAAGAGGGCGCTCACGTGGTAGCCCTTGCCCAAGAGCGAACCGATGGCCGCGCAGTCCTCATCGGTGGCACCTGGGAGCGCGAAGATGACGTAGGAGTCGGGGGCCAGGAGGCCGACCGTCCGGCCCAGCATGCCGGAGAGGCTTCCGCGGCGCGTGTAAGGGACGCTGCCCAGGTACCGCAACAACAGACCCAGCTCCGAGGCGGTGAAGATGGACGGCGAGGGCGCGAACTCGTCGGCCAGGAGCAGCACCTGGCTGTGGCAGCTGGCCGCCACCAGCTCCCGGCAAACCGTCGCCGCGATCCGGATGCACTGTTCCAGCTTCTCGGGTCCCTTCCGACTGTCGGCCTTGCGCTCGTCCAGGTCCAGGAACAGGTAGTAGCGGGCCGAGCGATTCTGCTGGTGCTCCCGCACGACCAGTCGCTGGAAGCGGGCGCTCACTTTCCAGTGGATCGAGCGTGGCGGATCACCCGGCAGGTACTCGCGCAGGCCGTGGTAGTCGAGCCCCTCGCCGCGATGGGAGTCGACCAGGCTCTCCGTCGGCACCTCGATCTCGGAGGCGGTAGCCGCGGTGTAAAACGGGCGCAGCAGTGTCGGCACGACCACCACGCGTCCGGCCGGCCAGTACGTCCAGGCCAGGTGCATCAACCGCATCGGGAAGCTGGTGTAGACGTCGACGCTCTCGAGCCTGTAATCGCCCCGGCGCTCGAGCTTGGTGCGGATCGACACGCGGGCGCTCTTGCCGGGGGGCAGGTAGAGGAGCCGCCCGGGCTGTCCCTCGCGAGGCTCTCCGGTGACGATCTGGCTCATCACGCGGGCCAGGTACGGGCCCAGTTGCGCCAGCGGGGGCACCAGCCTGCGCAGCCTGCGGCCGGGCTCGTAGTCGGCGGCGCCCACGAAGCGCGGTTTCACCTCGACGAAGTGGCGGCCGAATCGGCTCGAGTTGTGGACGACGGCCTCCCAGGTGAACTCTTCGCCTTCTGCGGCTTCGCGGTCCAGGTGGACGGAGACTGATAGGCCGACCACGCTCACTGCGTTCACGAGGAACGAAAGCACGTAGACGCCCCCCATGACGCTGGCGAAGAGGTAGACGAGGTTCGTGCCCGAGTTGACCGCGGCGACGACGATGCAAAGAAACAAGATGAGGAAGTGAATGCCTTCGCGAGTGCCGCGCCAGCGCAGCCCGCGCTCGGCTCTGCGCCGATTCGGACTCGATAGGGCCGCCGGCTCCCGTGACTCCGAGATGGCCCGCGCGGCTGCTCCCGCTGCGGCGCCGGTCAAGGCGAGGCGACCTCCTCGAGGATCGAGCGCACCAGCTTGAACTGCTCCGCCAGGTCGGCCCGGAAGCCGGTGCGCGTCGTCAGCCGGTGGCCCAGGCATGGGCCGGCCAGCTCCTTGACGTCGTCAGGCATCACGTAGTCCCGCCCGCGGACCAGCGCGAAGGCCTGGCTCAGCCGACACAGCACCAGCGCCCCGCGCGGGCTGGCGCCCGCAGACAGGTCCTCACGGGTCCGGGACCGCTCCACGATCGCCAGCAGGTAGTCGAGAACCGTGTCTTCCATCCGCACGTCGGCCACGCGTTGCTGCAGGGAGAGCAGCTCCGAACGGCTCACGACCGGCGTCAGCTCATCCAGCGGCGAGGAATGCTCCCGGGCCCGGATCATCTCGCGCTCCTGGTTGCGGTCCGGATACCCGAGCGGGATGCGTAGCGCGAAGCGGTCGAGCTGGCTCTCCGGCAGAAAGTATGTGCCGATCTGCTCGGCCGGATTCTGCGTGGCAATCACGAAGAACGGCGACTTCAGCGGATAGGTCCGCCCGTCCACCGTCACCTCGCACTCGGCCATCGCCTGCAGTAGGCTCGACTGCGTGCGCGGCATCGCCCGGTTGATCTCGTCGACCAGCAGGATGTTCGTGAAGACGGGCCCCTCGCGGAACTCGAACTCCTCCGACTTGCGGTTGAACACGGCCACGCCCGTGACGTCCGACGGCAAGAGATCGCTGGTTGCCTGGATGCGGCCGAAGTCGCAGTCGATGGAGCGGGCGATCGAGCGCGCCAGCGTCGTCTTGCCCACGCCCGGGACGTCCTCGATCAGCAGGTGCCCCCGGGCCAAGAGCGCCGTGACGGCCAGCTCGACCGCGTGGCGCTTGCCCACCATGACGCGTTCGATGTTGGTGACGAGCCGCTGCACGACGCCGGCGGCGGGGAGATCGGGATGGGACGCGAGCGATGCCGGAACGGTCATGAGGCCTCCGCGGATAGGTCGCATACACGATAGCAGACGGCGCCCAGACGCCTCGGTTCACGGAATTCTCGCCGGGCTGCTAGCCTGGAGGGTGATGGCGAGGCGCGCGTCATGGAACCGGCTGCGAGAGCACCTCGACGGCCTCCTCACGGTGTACGGGGCCCGGTTCCTCGACACCGACCCTCTGCGCTACGTACACCGCTACCACTCGGCCCCCGATCGCGAGATCGCTGCTCTGATCGCCTCGTCGCTGGCGTACGGGCAGGTGGGCCAGGTGCTGGCCAGCGTCGAAAACGTCCTGGCGCGGATGGGACCCGAGCCGGGCCGCTACGTGCGCGAGCTCCGCTGGCGGGACGCTCTCGACGACTTCCGCGGGTTCAAGCACCGCTTCAACGACGCCCGCGACATGGTCTGCTTGCTCGAGGCCGCCCGGCGGGCCCTCGACTCCCACGGCTCGCTCGGCGACCTCCTCGCTCGCGGCTTTCGACCCGATGACGAGGACACGGGCCCGGCGCTGGCAAAGTTCTCGGCTTGGATGATCGCCGCCATGGAGCCCGCGATCTACCCGGCCAAGCAGCTCCCTGCGAGCGTTCGCTTCTTCTTCCCGTCACCGCCCGGCTCGGCCTGCAAGCGGCTCTGCCTCTTCGCCCGCTGGATGGCTCGGCCGGCGGACGGCCTCGATTTCGGGCAATGGAGGGGCGTCCCCCCGCGCGCCCTCGTGATTCCGCTCGACACGCACATCGCCCGCATCTGCTCCTACATCGGTCTCACGCGCCGCAGGACGATGGGATGGGAGATGGCCCGCGAGATCACGGCTGGCTTGCGGCGTCTCGACCCCGTCGATCCGATCAAGTACGACTTCGCCATCTGCCGGCTCGGCATTCTCGATCAGTGCCCCAGGAAGAGGGACCTGGACAAGTGCCGGCTCTGTCCGCTCCTGGCCGTCTGCTTGCTCTAAGGCCCGATCTGTTATCATCCGGCCTCGCCATGACAGCTTACGACTCGGCCGCCATTCCGTTCGCGCTTACCTATGACGACGTGCTCCTGCAGCCCAGGCGATCGGCTGTCGTCAGCCGCAAGGACGTCGACACCTCCACCTGGCTGACGCGCAAGCTCAGACTGAACGCACCCGTGCTCGCGGCCAACATGGACACTGTCTGCGAGTCGAGGCTGGCCCGTGCCATGGCGCGCTGCGGCGGCCTGGGCGTCATCCATCGCTTCATCTCCATCGAGGACGAGGCCGCCGAGGTCGCCCGCGTGAAGCGGCCGGAAGTGGGCGGAACCCCGCGACTGCAGACCATCGGCCCCAACCGCACTGTCGGCGAAGCGACCAAGCTCCTTGGCCGGCACAACGTGCACAGCCTCCTGGTGGTCGGCGACGACGAGCGGCTCCTCGGCATCCTCACCAGCCGCGACCTGCTCTTCTCGGACAACCCGAGCGAGCGCGTCGCCGACCTGATGACCGGCGGCGAGGACCTGGTCACCGCCCACGTCGGTACCACCGTCGAAGACGCCCGCCGCATCCTCCACCAGATGCGTCTCGAGAAGCTCCCGCTTGTCGACGAGGCGGGACGGCTGCGAGGCCTGATTACCAGCCGCGACGTCTTGAGGCTGGCCGAGAACCCCAACGCGGCGCGCGACTCCCACGGCCGTCTGCTGGTCGGCGCGGCCATCGGCGCGGTCGGCGACTACATGGAGCGCGCCGAGGCGCTCGTCGCCGCCGAGGCCGACGTGCTGGTCGTCGACATCGCCCACGGCCACTCCGAGCACGCCCTGCGGGCCACGCGGCGCGTCAAGGAGAAGTTCCCGTCCGTCGAGCTCATCGCCGGCAACGTCGCCACGGCCGAGGGCGCGCTCGACCTGATCGAGGCCGGCGCCGACGCCATCAAAGTCGGCGTCGGACCCGGCGCGGCTTGCTCCACCCGCATCGTCACCGGCGTCGGCGTGCCCCAGCTCACGGCGGTGATGGACTGCGCCCGGGTTGCCGCCGAGCGCGGCGTCCCCATTTGCGCCGACGGCGGCATCCGCTTCGCCGGCGACATTACCAAGGCCCTGGCCGCCGGTGCCTCCACGGTGATGATCGGAAGCCTCTTCGCTGCCACTGACGAGAGCCCTGGAGAGACCGTGGTCCGCAAGGGCGCCCGCTACAAGGTCTTTCGCGGCATGGCCTCGGCCGGTGCCACCGAGGCCCGTTCTCGCCGCGAGGAGAGCCAGGACGTGCTCGACGAGCTGGCCGCCAACGTCGTTGCCGAGGGAGTCGAGGCCGTCGTCCCCTACCGCGGCAGCGTCGCCGAGCTGATGCACCAGCTCGTCGGTGGCCTCCGCAGCGGCATGAGCTACCTCAACGCGCCCAGCATCGAGGCGCTCCGCGCCAACGCCCGCTTCGTGCGCATCACCGACGCCGGCTGGCGCGAGAGCTCCCCGCACGATCTCCAGCTGGCCGAGTAGGGCCGAGGGCTAGGGCAGGGGGGGGAACCCGGGGGCGCGGGGGCGGAAAACCCGTGGCGTCAACCTGTACCGGGTTTTCAACTGAAAACCCGGTACAGGTAGACGCCACGGGATTTCCTGGCGGATGCTAGACTGGGCGCGTGGCGGAGATACTCCCGGTCGAAGGTCTGGCACCGCCGGTGGCGGGTTACGAGTTGACGCGCCTGGAGCCCGACCGGCAAGTTGAGGCAGCGGCGCTGGTGAGGCGCGTGATGGCGGAATTCGGGCGGACGGGGACGGGCTGCTCGTGCAACGATCCCGAGATGGAGGCATTGGCCTCCGCGTACCAGCAGGCCGACCGCTTCTTCCTGGCGCTGCTTGGTCCGGCCGGCAACCTCGTCGGCACGGCGGGTGTGGCGCCGCTCCAGGGCGCCCCCCCGGAGCAAAAGGTCTGCGAACTGCGCAAGATGTACTTCACTCCCGAGGTCCGGGGGCTGGGGCTGGGCCGCTGGCTCCTTTCGCAGTGCCTCGCCGGCGCGCGCAGGCTGGGGTACCGCCGAGTGTATCTGGAGACCTGCGAAGGCATGCACGCGGCCATCCGGCTCTACCAGCGGAACGGCTTCCGTCGCCTCGACGGGCCAATGGGCTCCACGGGACACAGCGGCGCGTGCAGTCTCTACTTCGCCATCGAGCTTTGACCGCGGCGCTCGCATCGCTGCTGGCCCTCGCCGGTGCCACAACCGTCTGGGCTCAGCCGCATGTCCCGGCTCTCCCGTCGATCACGGCGATCCAGTGCAGCTTCGAAGGCGGCGGCCGGTTCTCGGGGCCCGACGACCTGTCCCCGACTTGGGCGTCAGCGCGCGAGATGGCCCGCCAGCTCGCCGATCGGGTCCCCGACGCTGCCGTCGCCGGTGTCCAGGGGCTCGACAGCCGCGAGGCCGCCGGCAAGCTCCGGGAGCTCCTGTCCGAATCCACCCGCGGCCCGTGGCTGCACGCATGGACGGGGCAGGGCCGGCAAGGAAGTCCCGACGGCCTGGCGCTTTTGTGGCGCTCCGACCGAGTGACCCTGGAACGCGACCTCGGCAAGTCCCCGATCGACTTCCTGGACGACGGCGCCGTTCTCCATGTCATCGGCGGATGGTTCCGGCAGGTCGCCACCGGCCGGACGTTCGGGTTCTTCACCGCCCGGCTTGCACGCCCGCACGAGCGGCGGGGGGCGATGCCGGTCTCCCGGACCACCCAGCGCTGGGAGGCCTGGCGTGTGCGCGAGTTCGTCTGGGAGGCGATGATCCCGCACCCCGACGACGCCCGCATCCTGGCCATTGACCTCGAATCCTCTTTTGGGTCGCCTGCATGGTTCGAGCTGAGGAAAGACTTCGAGCCCGACGGCGACAAGCGCTTCACGGTCGATTCCGACGCCGCCCTCTTCCACGGCAAGCGCTACGACTTCCTCTTCTGGGACGGCCACTCCGGCCCGAGATTCCCGGGCGGCATCCTCGGCAAGGCCGGCCGCAGCGAGCACTTCGGCTCCGCCCACCGCTTCGTCTGGGCCGCCCTGAAGCTGTGAAATGTAGGGAAATGTAGGGACACACGACTCATTTTCCTCAGAAAATGAGTCGTGTGTCCCTACATTTCCTCTCTGCGCGCACCCTGTGACCATCCTCACACTCGACATCCCCTGAGGCGCGGTGTAGGCTTCGGACGAGATGAGCTCGGGGGTCGAAAGCGAGAACGGAGCAGCGAGAAAGCCCACAGACCAGGTTGGGGCGGTGCTCATTGTGCGCGCGGGCGAGCTGATCGCGGCGTTGCCCGTCGGGTCGTTGCTGGAAACGATGCGCCCGTTGCCGGTGGCGCGCTTGGCCGGCGTGCCGCCTTTCGTCGCCGGCTCAGCCGTCGTGCGGGGAGAGGTCGCTCCCGTCGTCGATCTCGCGGCCCTGCTCACGGGAAGGCCGCTGGCTGCGACAGGCCGCTGGGTCTGCGTTCTTGCCGCCAACCGGCGCATAGCCGTGGGCGTGGACGCCGTCGAATCCGTCGCGCGCCTGCCGGCCGAGACACTCGAAGTGCTGCCCGGGCTGCTCGAGGGCGCGGCCGCTGGCGCCGTCGAGCGGCTGGCCGCGCATGACACCGACCTGCTCGTCCTGCTCCGGCTGTCCAGGCTGATCCCGCCGGAGGTCTGGGATGTGCTCGGCTCCTCGGGCGAGCGCGCGCGCGAAGGCTCGCCGCCACCAGCGCGGCCGGAGGCTCCGCGGCCGTGAACGATTCCGCGGAGCCGGATGCCCTCCAGCGCTTTCGTTTGCTGGTTGCCCAGCGGCTGGGTCTCTACTTCGACGACTACAAGACCGGGCAGCTGGCTAGCTTGCTCGAGCAGCGGTGCGCCGGCCTGGGCAACCTCTCCACGCCCGAGTACCTGGCCCTCCTGGAGGACGGCGCCGAGTCTGCCCGCGAGCTGCGCTGTTTGGCCCCGAAGCTGACGGTGGCCGAGACCTACTTCATGAGGAACTCGGCCAGCTTCGAGGCGCTGGTGTCTGAGGCCCTTCCTGCCCGGCTGGCTTCCGCTCCCGGCGGCGTGCGGATGCTGTCGGCGGGTTGCGCCTCTGGCGAAGAAGCCTACTCGATGGCCATCGCGGCGCTCGCGCTCGGGACCGACCCCGCGGCGGTGCGCATCCTTGGCGTCGACGTCAATCCGGCTGCCCTGGACCGGGCGCGGGCTGCCCGCTACTCCATTTGGTCCCTGCGCCAGACCCCCGATTCCCTGGCCGAGCGGTGGTTTCACCGCCGGGGCAAGGAGTTCGAGCTGGTCGAACCGGTCCGCCGGATGGTCGAGTTCCAGGAGGCGAATTTGCTGGACGGCGACGCGGCGTTCTGGAAACCCGCTGCCTTCGATGTCGTCTTTTGCCGAAACGTCCTGATGTACTTCACGCCCTCGGCAATGAAGGCGGTCGTCGACCGGATCGCCGAATCGCTCGCCCCGGGCGGATATCTGTTCCTGGGCGACGCCGAGACGCTCCGCGGCCTCTCGCACGCCTTCCAGCTCTGCCACGCGCGCGAGGCGTTCTTCTACAGGAAGAGGGCGAAGTCCTCCGGGCTTGCAGAAGTGCCTGCGGAGGCCCTGGCGCCGCCTGTGGCGCAACTCGACCCATCGCCGCGAGTCAACGGAGCGGCGGGGGCTCAGTTGCGTCCGCCGCCCGCTGGCCTGGACTCGAGCTGGATCGAGGCGATCCGTCAATCCTCCGACCGCATCGAGCAACTCTCGATCCGGCCGGCTGCTGCAGATCTTCCAGCCCAATCGCCTCGCCAGGAGCTGGATGCCGCCGCGCGGCTGCTGGAGCAGGAACGCTACTCGGATGCGCTGGAGCTGCTGGGCGCGATGCCGCCCGAGCGCGGCGACGATCCGGAGGCACTGCTCCTGCAGGGCGTGCTGCTGGTCCATCGCAACCGGCTCTCAGACGCCGAGGCCGTCTGCCGACGGCTACTGGCGCGGGACGACCTCAATGCCGGGGCGCACTTCCTGATGGCACTTTGCAGGGAGGGAGCAGGCGACTTCGCGGCCGCCGCCGAGCACGATGAGGCCGCCATCTATCTCGACCCGGGCTTCGCCATGCCGCAGCTGCACCTGGGGCGGCTGGCCCGGCGCTCAGGGGAGCTCGACCGGGCACGCCGGTGTCTCGAGCAGGCGCTGGACCTGCTGGCGCGGGAGGACTCCTCCCGGATTCTGCTGTTCGGCGGAGGCTTCGGCCGCGATGCTCTGGCGCAAGTCTGTCGCGCGGAGCTTCGCGCGTGCGGAGAGGGCGCATGAATTCATCGGAAGGCGGCTGGACGGGCCGGGCGGCCGAGCTTCGCAGGACGTTCGACGATTCGTTCGCGCGGCCCGCGAGCGCGGCCGGGGAGAGGCTCGAGGACTTTCTGGCGCTCGGGATCGCCCGTCAGGCCTACGCCGTCGGCCTCTCCGACGTCAGGGGGCTGATGCGCATCCGGCTCGACAACGGGCTCGCAGCCCCGAGCGTCGAGCCGCATTCACCGGCTAACGACCGCTACCTCCAGAGAAACGGCCACTCGCAGCCCGGCGAGTCCTCGGGGGCCGCAGCGGAGCTCAGAAGTGTTGTGCGAGTCCCCAGCTCCCGCCGAGAGCTCCTGGGGGTCTGCGGCCTTCGGGGCGCTCTGGTTCCCGTGTTCGATCTGGCCGCCCTACTGGGGCTCGAAACCGACACCTCGTCCGCGAGCTGGTGCGTGCTGGCCGGTGCAAACCATCTCGTCGGCTTCGCCTTCGAGCGGCTCGAGGGGTACGTGCGGACGCAGGACGGTAGCGTCGTCCCTGCGCCCGCGGCCTCGCACTGCGTGACTCAGCTGCTCCGCCATGATGGCGGAACGCGGAGCTTGATTGCTCTGCGAACGCTCGTAAGTTCACTCGAACGGGCGGCCGCCGGCCGACCCGATGAAACTGGGGAGGCTTCCCGATGACCAGGTCATGGACCTTCGGACAGAAGATAGGTTTCGGTTTCGCGGCCATCCTGGCCCTCACGATCGTCATCTGCGTCGTCACCTACCAGGCGATGGGCGACGTGGTCGAGACGAAGGACCGGGTGATCGAGCGTATTGCCGGTTCGCTGGTGGACGTGGAGCGACTCAGCTCCGGCTTGAATCAGCAGATAGCGGCCATGCGAGGGTACGTACTCTCGAGAGAGGACGAGTACGCTTCCGAGCTCCGCGAGGCGCGGACCGCCATCTCTCAGGTGCTGGAGCGCCTGGCGCAGTCGCTCACCGTCGATTCGAACCAGCGGCTGCGCGGCCAGATCCAAAAGCTGGAGGTCGATTACGAAAGCGGCGTCGACGCTGTGTTCTCCGCCGCCCGCTCGGGCACCACGACCTCCGAGCTCGTCGCGTTGCGTCGCGACAAGGTCACTCCCGTGCGCAGGGAGATCGACTCCAAGATCACCGCGCTGACCACGGGGATCATGACCGCGGTGCAAAAGGAGAGAGAGGACTCGACCCGGATGGCGGACCGGGCCAGCACCCTGGTGCTGGGACTGGCCGTGCTGTCGGCGCTGACGGCGCTGGCTCTGGCGGTGTTCCTCACGCGCGCCCTGGCGACCCAGATCGGATCGGCCGTCCAGCATGTCCAGTCCTCGTCCGCCGAGCTTCAGACTGCGGCCAACCAACAGGCCACGGGCGCGCGTGAGCAGTCGACGGCGATGGCCGAGATCTCGACGACCATCAGCGAGCTGCTGGCGACAGGCCGTCAGATCGCCGAGAGCGCCCGCCGCGTGGCGCAGATTGCCGGCGAGACCTCCGGCGCCTCCAGGGATGGCGACCAGATCGTGGTCCGTGCCCGCGACTCCATCGAAGGGATCAAGCGCCAGGTCGACCTGATCACCACGCACATGCTGGACCTGGGCGGCAAGTCGCAACAGATCGGCGGCATCCTCGACGTCATCAACGAGCTCTCCGAGCAGACGAACATCCTGGCCATCAACGCCAGCATCGAGGCCGCGGGCGCCGGAGAGGCGGGCAAGCGGTTCGCTGTCGTGGCCGACGAGATCCGCAAGCTGGCGGACCGGGTGGGAGGTTCCACCAAGGAGATCCGGCGGTTGATCGACGAAGTGCGGGCGGCAGTCAACACCACCGTGATGGCGACCGAGGGCGGGGCGAAGGCCGTGGATGCTGGGACTCGGCAGTTTGCGGACGTGACCACGTCGTTCCGGCGGATCACCGACCTGGTCGTGACCACGACCGAGGCGGCCCGGGAGATCGAGTTGTCGACCAAGCAGCAAGCCTCGGCCGTCGAGCAGGTCAGCACGGGCGTCGGCAACGTGGCGCAGGCGACTGCCGAGATGGAGACGAGCGCGGCGCAGACGCTCCAGACCGCGACGCAGCTGACGCGGCTGTCGCACGACCTGGCCCGCCTGGTGCGAGCCGATGCCGATCCGCACGGGAACTGGTAGAGGCGCCTGCGAACGCGAGGGAGCAGCCTGACGATGGCCGGCGAGGACCGCTACAAGTACTTCCGCATCGAGTGCCGCGAGCTCTTGGAGGCGTTGTCGAGCGGCGTGCTCGAGCTCGAGCGGGGCGAGGCCGAGGCCGCGGCGGTGGGGCGGCTCTTGCGGGTGGCGCACACGCTGAAGGGGGCCTGCAGAGTCGTCCGTCAGCCGCGACTTGCCGAGCTGGCGCACGAGCTGGAGGACTTGCTGGGGCCGCTGCGGGAGGGCGGCAAGGTGGCCGAGCGGGTCCGGATCGACCGGGCGCTCGCGCTGCTGGACGAGTTCGGAGCCGGAGTGAAGGCGCAGGACGCGCCAGCAGCCGTCGCAGTTGCCGAGGCGGTTTCGATGCGCCAGGAGCCGACCGTTGCGTCGCGGCAGCCCGTTGCGCAGGAAGAGGAGCCGATCGAGACGATCCGGGTGGAGCTGGCGGAGCTCGACGGATTGCTCGAAGATGCCTACGAGGCGAGCGTCCAGACCTCGGCACTCAGGGTGGGGCTGCCGCAGCTGGAGAAGTCCCGCCGGCTGGTGGAATCGCTCAGGGAGCAGCTGGGCGGTCGCGGGGCGGCCGCGGCGGGCCGGCAGCGGGTGGAGCTGACGCTCTCCCGGGTGCGGGAGCTTGCTGCCCAAGCCTCCGAGCAGCTGGAGCGGGGGCTGGCCGCGATCCGTGCCGGAGTCGACCGGGTCGAGCGCGAGCTGGCGGACTTTCGGGGGCGGGCAAGCCACTTGCGGTTGGTGCCCGTCGCGGTGTTGTTCCACGGTCTGGAGCGGGCGGCGCGGGACGCCGCGCGGGCGCTGGGCCGGGAGGTCGAGGTGACGACGAGCGGCGGAGAGGTCCGGCTGGACGCCCACGTGCTCGCCGCGCTGCGGGAGGCGCTGCTGCACCTGGTGCGCAATGCCGTCGCGCACGGCGTGGAACCGCCGGCGGCGCGCGTGGCGGCGGGGAAGCCGGCCTGCGGACGGGTGAGGATATCCGTGTCCAGGGAGCGCGGAGAGGCGCGGGTCGTCTGCGCCGACGACGGCCGGGGGCTGGACCAGGAAGCCATCTGGCGCGCGGCCACGGCGCGAGGGTTGGCCCCCGCGGGCGGTGAGAGTCGAACTCTCGACGAGATGATTCGAGTCCTGATGCGCGGGGGCGTCAGTACGACCAGTGACGCCGATCACCTTTCGGGGAGGGGCATCGGACTGGCAGCGGCGCAGGAGAGCCTGGCCCGCCTGGGTGGCGACATCGAGGTCCGCTCGGTGTCTGGTCAGGGAGTGACGTTCGAGCTTCGCATGCCTATCACGATGTCGGCGCTGACCGCGCTGGACGTGACGGCCGGCGGCGTAGAGATATCCATCCCGCTCGACGCAGTGCGTCAGGTCGTCCGCGTCGGCAAGGGGGAGCTCTTCGAGTCGGGCGACGGGCTGGGTCTGACGCACGAGGGTGGCGTCGTCACCTTCGTCCCTCTGGCCAGGCTCCTGGGCCGGGAAGCGCCAGGCCACCCGCGCGAGCGGACGTGGTCCGCGGTGCTGGTGGAACGGGCGGGCCGCCGCGTGGCGATGGGCGTCGACCGCGTCCAGGGAATCGAGAACGTGGTCGTGCGCTCCATCCCCGCCGCGGCTGAAACGTCGCCCGTGGTGGCGGGCGCCTCGCTCGACGCATCCGGAAATCCCAGGCTGCTGGTCGATCCGGCCGCGGCGGTCGAGCTGGCTACCTCCGGGATGGTCGTGAGCAACAGCCCGGGAAGCCGGGAGCCGCTTCCCGTGCTCGTCGTCGACGACTCCCTCACGACGCGCATGCTGGAGCAGAGCATCCTCGAAACTGCGGGGTACCAGGTCCACCTGGCCACGTCGGGTGAGGAAGCGCTCCAGATGGCCGGCCAGACGCACTATTCTCTCTTCGTGGTCGACGTCGAGATGCCGGGAATGGACGGCTTCGAGTTCGTGGAGCGCACGCGCGCTCACCCCGACTTCCGCCAGGTCCCCGCCATCCTCGTCACTTCTCGCTCCAGCCTCCAGGACCTCGAGCGTGGAAGCCGCGTCGGCGCCAGCGCCTACATCGTGAAGAGCGATTTCGACCAGAACGTGTTGCTCCGCAAGATCCGGGAGCTGGTGAGCTGAGCCATGACGAAGGTCCGCGTGCTGGTCGTCGAGGACTCGACCACTGTGCGCCGCCACATCGTCGACGCTCTCTCGAGCGATCCCGAGCTGGAAGTGGTCGGAGAGGCCGCCGACGGCGCCACCGCCATCGAGCACTGCAAGCGGCTGCGCCCCGACGTCATCACTCTCGACATCGTCATGCCCGGCGTGGACGGTCTCTCGGCCGTCGAACAGATCATGGGCGACTGCCCGACCCCGATCCTGATCGTTTCGTCGTCGACCGAGCGCGGCGAGCTCTTCCGCACCTATGAGGCTTTGGCCGCCGGCGCCGTCGAGGTTCTCGAGAAGCCCGACGGCACGGAGCCGGAAGGCTGCTGGGAAGCCGAGCTCCGGGCCACCCTCAAGCTCGTAGCCAAGATCCGCGTCATCACCCACCCGCGCATCCGGCTCGAACGCGCCGCTACCCGCGCGCGCCCGGTAGCCGCTCCCCCCTTGGCGCCCGGCCTCAGGGCCGTCGTCATGGGCGCCAGCACCGGAGGACCCGCGGCCGTCCTCCAGATCCTGCGAGGGCTGCCCGCCGACTTCCCCCTGCCGATCCTCCTGGTCATACACATCGGCAAGCTCTTCGCCTCGTCGCTCGCGGAGTGGCTGGATGCTCTCTCTCCGCTTCCCGTCGCCTGCGCCCTCGATGGCGAACCGATGCCTCTGCCCGGCCGCGGGCGCGTTGTCATGGCCCCGCCGGGTTGTCACCTGGCCGTGCGCGACGGGAGGCTGCGACTCGAAGACGGGCCCGAACGCAACTACTGCAGGCCGTCCGTCGACGTCCTCTTCGAGTCGGCGGCGAGCGCCTTAGGTCCGAAGGCCGTCGGATGCCTCCTGACCGGAATGGGACGCGACGGAGCCCGCGGCCTCCTGGCCCTCAAACAGTCCGGCGCTCCCACCATCGCGCAGGACGAGACCAGCTCGGTCGTCTTCGGAATGCCCAAGGAGGCCATCGCACTCGACGCGGCAGTTCGGGTCCTCCCGGTCGATCGGATCGCGGCCGCCCTCCTGGAGCTCGCCCGCGGCGACCCCGCCACGGTCGAGGTCATGGCGGCCTCGGCGGGCAACGGCCGCCCATCCAGGGGAGGTCCGGCTTGAAGACCTCCGTCCTGATAGTCGACGACAGCCTCACGGTCCGCATGGACCTGGCCGAGGTCTTCCAGCGAGCCGGGATGGACGCCACACTTTGCTCCTCGCTGAAGGAGGCGCGCGACGCGGTTGCGGCAGGTGCCTTCGACCTGATCGTGCTGGACGTGCTCCTCCCCGACGGCGACGGTCTGACCTTCCTTCAGGAGCTCAGAGCCGCAGAACCGACCCGCGCCCTGCCGGTCATGCTGCTCTCTACCGAGTCCGAGGTCGCGGCCCGCATCCGCGGCCTGGAGTCCGGCGCCGACGAGTACCTGGGAAAGCCGTACGAGCCCGCCCAAGTCATCTCCCGGGCCCGTCAGCTCGTGCGGCGCCGACCGTCCTGGCCCGAGGGGCTGCGGCCGCCGACCGTCCTGGTCATCGACGACAGCCAGTCGGTGCGCCAGGAGCTGCGCCTGGTGCTCGAGAGCGCCGGCTACCGAGTGCTCCTGGCCGCCAGTGGCGAGGAGGGGCTGCGCACCGCGGCCGACACGCGCCCCGACGCCCTCATTGTCGATAGCGAGCTCCCCGGCATCTCGGGCACAACCGTCATCCGCAACGTGCGGCTCGACGCGGGCCTGCGCACCACGCCCTGTCTTCTCCTCACAGGCAGCGCTGGCTCCGAGGCCGAGGCTGGCGCCCTCGAAGCCGGCGCCGACGACTTCGCCCGCAAGGGTGGAGACGTGGAATTGCTGCTCACACGGCTGCGCCGGCTGGTCCGCCCTGGCGGCAGCCAAGCGCTCTCAGGCCCAACACCCAGCCTCGAGAGCCCCAAGCGCATCCTGGCTGTCGACGACAGCCCCACCTTCCTCCATGAGCTTGCCTCCGAGCTGCAGCGCGAGGGCTACGAGATCGTCTCGGCCCGCTCTGGCGAGGAGGCCCTGGGGCTCCTGGCGGCACAGCCCGTGGACGCCATCCTGCTCGACCTGCGCATGCCAGGACTGGACGGCCACGAGGTCTGCCGGCGCGTCAAGTCGCAGGCGGCGCTTCGCGACGTGCCTCTTCTGATGCTCACTGCGGCCGAAGAGCGCGAAGCGATGATCGAAGGCATCGATGCCGGCGCCGACGACTACATCAACAAGTCCGCCGACTTCGAGGTGCTCAAGGCCCGCCTGCGCGCGCAGCTCAGGCGCAAGCAGTTCGAGGACGAGACCCGGCGCATCCGCGAGGAGCTGGTCCAGAAGGCGCTGGAAGCCGCGGAAGCGCGCTCCGCCACCCGTCTGGCAGAGACGCGCGCGGCCTTCCTGGCAAACGTCGAGCAGAAGAACGAGGACCTCGCGCGCTTGAACGCGCAGTACCTGCGCGCCAAGGAGCAGGCCGAGCGCGAGAGTCTCTTCAAGTCGCGCTTCCTGGCCAGCATGTCGCACGAGTTGCGCACGCCGCTCAACGCCATCATCGGATTCTCAGAGCTGCTCATCGACGACGCCGTCGGCCCCCTCGACGAGGCCCAGCGGGACTACATGCAGAACGTACTCTCCAGCGGAAGGCACCTGCTGAACCTGATCAACGAGGTCCTGGACATCTCCAAGATCGAGGCCGGCAAGACGGAGCTACGCTGCGAGTGGGTGCCGATCGACGCCGTCGTCAACGCCGTCAAGGCCAGCGCGATGGCCCTCTCGCAGCGAAGGCGCATCACCGTCGAGTACACGCTCCCGGACCAGCAGGTCAGCATCTTCGCAGACCCCGTGCGGCTCAAGCAGGTTCTCTACAACCTCCTCTCCAACGGTATCAAGTTCACCCCTGACGGCGGCCGAGTGAGCCTGCAGGTCCGGGCCGAGCCCGAGCGCGTCTACATCTCGGTTGACGACACCGGAATCGGCATCCGCCCCGAGGACCTCTCCCGGTTGTTCCGCGAGTTCGAGCGGCTCGAGGATCGGCCGAGCGAGCCGACCGAGGGGACCGGCCAGGGGCGGGCGCGGACCAAGAAGCTGGTGGAGCTGCACGGCGGTTCGATCGCCGCCGAGAGCCAGCCCGGCAAGGGCAGCCGTTTCACCGTGATGCTGCCGGTGTTCCTGAGGCAGGAGGTCGACTGGACCCGGCAGCTCAAGCGGGACGGGCCCGGAGAGAAGCCACTGGTGCTGGTCGTCGAGGACGACCCGAAGGCCGCCGACCTGATCGCGGGCCACTTGCGATCCGCGGGCTTCGGCATCGAGTTCGCGGCACACGCCGAGGAGGCCGTGAAGCTGGCGATCGAGCTGACACCGATAGCCGTCACGCTCGACATCATGATGCCCGGCACCGATGGCTGGACCGTACTGCGGCGACTGAAATCGCAGCCCGAGACAGCGGCGATCCCGGTGGTCGTGATCAGCGTGCTCGACCAGCCGAGCCAGGGCTACCTCCTGGGCGCCACGGACTACCTGGTGAAGCCGATCACGCGGGAGCAGATCCTCCAGAGTTTCAATTCGCTCGGGCTGATCGGGAGCGAGTTCTGGCACGAGGCGACCGGGCTGCCGTCGGCCGCGGCCCTCCAGATGCACGTGCGTACGCGCATCCAGCAGGCCGAGCGTGAGCTGAAACGGTTCGCCGTCGTGGGCTTCGCGCTCGCCGTACCGTCGCGACCGGCGCCGATCCCCTGGGCACGGCTCTTGCGGCCGGCGCTGAGGCCCGGAGATCTGATGGCGGTGGCCGGCGAAGGGGCACTGGCGCTGGTCAGCTACGGATTGCGCGACGGCGACGTGCCGGTGCTGACCGAGCGGATGAGCGACCTCATCACCGCCTCGATGGAGACGCAGGTACGGTCCAGCGCCGCCGTCTGGTATCCGGACGACGGGAGCCATCCGGAGGAGCTGCTGGAGAAGCTCTGTCAGAGGATTGGAACTGAAAGGAGCCGCTGAGTACCGTGAGAATCCTGCTCGTCGAGGACAACCGGTTGAACAGGGTGCTTGCCAGAGACATCCTGCAGCGGCGCGGACACGAAGTCGTGGAGGCCCAGGACCTCGATACCGCCCGGAGCGCTCTCGGCGCGGACGCGGTCGACCTGGTGCTGCTCGACATCCGGGTCCCGGGCGGGGGAGGGGAGGCGCTTCTGGCGGAGATTCGCGCCCAGCCGGCGCATGCGGCGCTTCCCGTGGTGGCCGTGACCGCCCAGGCGATGGCCGGCGACCGGGAGCGGCTGCTGGCCGCCGGCTTCGACGGCTACATTGCCAAGCCGATCTCCACGCGTTCGTTCGCCGCGGACGTGGAGGCGATTGCCGAGCGGGTCAAGGGGTGTCCTTCGACGAGTCCGGGATGACCCTTCGACACGGCGTCCAACGGCCTGAAACCTGAAGCCTGAAGCCTGAAGCCTGAGTGTCAGGCGCGGGCCCACATGCCGGGGCGAAAGGCGACGATCCGGCCCTCGACGGCGGAGGCCGCGACGGTCAGGGGCGAGGCCAGATAGAGCTTGCCGGGGCCGCTGCGGCCTCGGTAGTTGCGGTTGATGGCGCTCACGGTGACCTGCTCGCCTCCGACGCTGACGCCCGGGCCGCAGCCGATGCAGGCGCCGCAGCCGGGCGGGATGACCTGCACGCCGGTGGCTTCGAAGACGGCCAGGTGGCCGCTTGCGCGCGCGTACGCTTCGACCGCGTGCGAACCGAACTGGATGTAGAAAGCGACTCCTTTTGCAACGCGCCGGCCAGCCGAAAGCGCCTCGCGCATCACGCGCGCGTAGAAGTCGACGTCGTCGTCCTTGCCGGCCGTGCAGCTGCCGCCGTAGGCGATGTCGATGACGACCTCGCCGATGGCGTCAACGAAGGCGCCGTTGGTCGGGTCGGAGGGAATGCCGTGGTCCGGGTCGCCGGGGGTGGCCACCATCGGGCGCAGGCTCGAGAGGTCGATCGTGTGGACGCCGCCGGCGTACGTGGCGCCCGGGTCGGGGTGCACTGCCCGCCGGGCCAGCTCGGATGGGGTCAGCTCGGGCCGATTGCGTGCGAGCCACCGGTAGGTCGCTTCATCGGCCTCGACGACGCCGGCCGCGGCCGTGCACTCGGTGGCCATGTTGGCCATCGTCGCGCGCTCGTCCATCGTTAGCGACGCCAACCCAGGGCCGCCGAACTCCAGGATCCGGTCCAGCGTCTGCTGGGTGCGGGCGAAGTGGAGCAGGATGTGCAGCATCACGTCCTTGGCGGTGACGCCGTCGGCCAGCTCGCCCACGAGCTCGAAGCGGATCGTCTCCGGCACCCGCGCAAAGGTGGAGCCGCTGTAGATGAGCGCGGCGTATTCGGTGGCTCCGACGCCGTACGCCAGCGCATTGTTGCCGCCGCCCATGCAGGTGTGGCTGTCGGTCGCCTGGATGAAGTCGCCAGGCAGGACGATCCGTTCCCGGGCCACCTGGTGGCAGATGCCGGGCGAGACGCCGTCTGTTGCCGAGTAATCGGCCACGCCCGTGTGGCGCTGGAACTCGCGCTGCATCCGGCGCAGCTCCTCGATCTTCGGCGAGAACTTCTTCATCGCCTCGACGCCGTCTGCGTAGATGAGGTGGTCCTCGAAGACGGCGAAACCGCGCGGCGTTGCGATCCGGTAGTCCTCGCCGTACTCCTGGCGAAGGAAGTGGTGGACCTGGGCTGTCGTGAACTCGTGGGAGTACCCGCCGTCGACCCGGACAATCAGGGCGTCCCCCGGCTTCACAGAAGCCCCAGGGCTGGCGATCAGCTTGGAGGCCAGCACCTTCTCGCCGATGGTCATCGGCCGCGGCGCGGTGTCCGGCAGCGGCACCTGCACGCGCCCCTCTTTCAGCGCGCGTGCGAAGGGGAAGAGACCCCCATGCTCGACGATCATGCGGCTCACCCCGTCCAGGCCACCCGTCAGCTCGGCCACGGACAGCGCCTCCCCGGCCTGCAGCCGCGCCAGCTGCGCGTGGTTCCCCATCAGCACGCCCAGGTTGATGTTGTTCCGGGCGTGGATCGGCGCAAAGGAGGCGGCCACGGCCATCCGGATGCCGGAGTACTTCTCGGCCTGAACCGCGGTCTCACGGGAGCTTCCGACTCCTTTGCGTTGGCCGCTCACGATGACCTCGAAGTTCCCCCGGGCCAGCGCACCCTCCTCGAACAGCCGCTTGCCGTCGACGATCAACCCCGCATATGCGTTACGCGCGATCTCCTCGGGGCGGTAGCTGAAGCAGACCCACGCCGGGGTCATCGCATCGGTGTTGATGTCGTCGAGGAGCTCCTCCACCGATAGCTGGCTCATCTGGAGATCGAGCTCGCCGGCCAGCTGACGCCGGATCAACGCCGGGTCCTTGGTGAGGAAAAGCACGCGCTTGCCGGGCGTGAGGCGAAACACCTGGTCCTGGCTCATCCGTCATCCAGCTCCTTTGTTGCGGGTCAAACCGTGGATCACTCGTCCTCGCCCGGGTCTCCCCTGGAGAAGAGATGGACCAGCGCCGCGGGAAGGCGCTGCCGCCACGCGGATTCCGTGTGCTCCGCGCCCTCGTCGACGTAGAGCTCCACCGTGTGGCCCCGCACCTCCAGCGTCCGCGCCAGCGTGCGGACGGCCTCGATCAGGTCGAAGTCCTCCAGCCACTCGTCGCACTCCTCGTCGTCGTCGTCCTCCTCGGTGCCGATGTCGAGCCAGATCCTCAGCGGCGTGTCGGGGCCCCCGTCGGCCTCGACGATCGACTGCGTCACGTTCCGGTCCCACCAGAGCGAAGGGGACATCGCACCCACCAGGCCGAATCGATCCGGGTTGCGCCAGGCCAGGTGCAGGGCGGCCAGGCCGCCGAGCGAGCTGCCCAGGATGCCGGTGTTGCCGGGGTCGTCCAGCAGCCGGAAGCGTTGGCGCAGCCACGGGTCGATCTCCTCGAGCAGGAGCTTCTCCAGAAGGTCCAGGCGCCCGCCGCCCTCCTCCTCGTCGACCGTGGGCGTGTAGAGGAAATCGCGTTCGGCACCGCTACCGACGGCCGCGATGGCGATGGGCGGGATGAAGCCGCGGGCCACGAGTGCGTCGTGGATGCCGTCGGCGTCCCAGGCCTGCCCGAGGAACGAGGTCGCCGAGTCGAAAACATTCTGGCCGTCGAGCATGTAAAGCAGAGGATACGGTTCCTCTTCCGAATCGTAATCCGGCGGCAGGTGCAGCTGCAGCCGCAAGCCCATCCCGATGGAGTGGAAACCGAACTTGCCCAGGTCCAGGACGTGCTCGTCGCGGGTCGAATGGCCGGACCGATGGCGGTGCCGGGCGCGCGCCATCGCGCTCTTGGACATCGGGCGAAAGCGCAAGTCAGGAGTCCTCGGCCGGTCGCGACGTCCGGCGTGACTTCACGGCGCCGCGGCGTTTCTTCGATTCGATACGGCGCTGGCGGGCTGCCCGCGAGGGCTTCGTCCGATGCCGTTCCCTGGGCTCCACCAGCGCAGCCAGGACGAGCTCCCTGAGCCGGGATAGGCAGGCCTCCCGGTTGGCCGACTGGTCCCGCGACTCCTGGCACGCCACCGTCAACACCCCCGCTGCCGAGACCCGCCGGCCTGCCAGCGTTCGCAACCGCTCGAGCACCTCCGGCGAGACCGGTATTGCCACCAGCTCCACCGACAGCTCCACCCGCGAGCTGACCTTGTTCACGTTCTGCCCCCCCGGTCCGCCCGCGCGCGTGAACCTCACCGACAGCGCCTCGTCGGGGATGCTCAAAGTGTCGTCGATTCGCAGGGCCATCTCGCTCCCACCCCCTCCCGGTCACCGGATGATACCAAAGAGAAAAACCGGGAAAACCGGGGACACACGACCTATTTTGAAAAAATAGGTCGTGTGTCCCCGGTTTTCCCGTGGCTTGACTTCGGGGAGGGGGACGGCGATTATGGGCGGCCTGACGAGGGTAGGCGCGGAGGCAGCGAGCCCTCGGGCAGGTCGAGGCATGCCCGGAGACGCCGATCCTCCGGGGATAGGAGAAGTCGATGGCCGAAGACGCCGTCACAGGTACCGTAACCACCGCTAAGTCGAAGCTCCCTCAGGCGCTGGCGTTGTTCCTGGCGTGTGGGGCAACCTCTTTCGCCGCGCCGCCGGACCTGTTGACAGAGGCGGAAGCGCGAGCCCGGGCGGCCCGCGTACGCGATGTCTCGGTTAAGCTCTCGCTGGAGTTCCAGGCCGATGCGACCGAGTATCGTGGCCGCGCCTCGCTGGGGTTCCAGCTCCAGGACACGAAGGCCGACCTGCGCCTGGATCTGCGTTGCGGTCGCATCGAGCGGCTCTCCGTCAATGGGACGCCGGTGCCCACGAGCGCCTGGGACGGCAACCGCATCATGCTCCCGGCGGCGGCCTTGGCCGCCGGCGCGAACGCCGTCGAGATCGAGTACGCCACGCCCTACGAACGCACGGGCAACGGCCTGCACTACTTCAAGGACAGCGTCGATGGGCGCGAGTACCTCTACAGCAACTTCGAGCCCTTCACGGCCCACCGGCTGATTCCCTGTTTCGACCAGCCCGATCTGAAGACCGTCTTCCGGCTGACCGTTGTCGCACCCAAGCGCTGGCGCGTCGTCGGCAACTCCCGTGAAAAGGAGACCCTTGTCTCGGGCAATTCTGCGACCCACGCGTTTGGCCCCACTCCGCCGCTTTCGAGCTACCTGCTGCTCTGCATCGCCGGGGAGTACGCGGCCTTCGTCGATCCGCGGGCAGACGTGCCCTCCCGCATCCTCTGCCGCCAGAGCATGACCCGCTACGTCGAGGCCGAGGAGATCTTCGACATCACGCGCCGCGGGCTCGAGTTCTTCGGCGACTACTATGGCACCCCCTATCCATTCGAGAAGTACGATCAGATCTGGGTCCCGGAGTTCAACGTCGGGGCGATGGAGAACCCGGGCGGTGTCACCTTCAACGAGCGTTCGCTCTTCCGCCACCAGCCGACGACGCGGGACCGCATGGGGCGCGCCGAGGTCATCCTGCATGAGATGGCCCATATGTGGTTCGGGGACCTGGTGACGATGCGGTGGTGGGACGGCCTCTGGCTCAACGAGAGCTTTGCCACGTACATGTCGGCCATCGCCAGCGTCGAGGCCACGCGCTTCAAGGACGCCTTCGAGGAGTTCCTGACGGGTGAGAAGGGCTGGGCCTACTGGCAGGATCAGTTGCCGACGACTCACCCGATCGACGGCGCCGCTCCGGACACGGATTCGGCCTTCAGCAGTTTCGACGGCATCACCTACGGCAAAGGCGCCTCGATGCTCAAGCAGCTCGCCTTCTACGTGGGCGCAGACAAGTTCCGCGACGGCGTCCGGCTCTACTTCAAGAAGCACGCCTGGAAGAACACGGAGCTCTCCGACTTCATGGCCGCCATCAGCGAGGCGTACGGCCAGGACCTGTCGGACTGGGCTCGCGCCCACCTGGAAACGGCCGGCGTCAACACGATCGTACCGGAGCTCGGAGTGGAAGGCGGAAAGGTCCGGTCGCTGGTCCTGCGTCAGCACGAGGGCAACGGGGACAAGAGGCTGCGTTCGCAGAGGCTCAATGTGGCGCTCTACAGGAAGACTCCCGAAGGCGGCCTCCAGCTGATCCGGGCCCTTCCCGCGCGCATCTCCGGGGCCAGCAACCCGGTTCCCGAAGCGGTCGGGCTGGAGGCGCCGGCCTTCGTCTGGGCCAATCATGGGGACCACGCCTACTTGCGGTGCTTCCTGGACCAGGCCTCGCTCGAGTATGCGCGGCAGCACCTGGAGAAGCTCCCCGATGCGCTCACCCGTCGCGGCGTCTGGATGACGCTCTGGGAGATGGTGCGCGACGGCCAGCTCGGCGCCGCGGGCTACCTCGACACGTTCCTGGCGAAGGCGCCTCTCGAATCGGACACCAAGATCCTCCAGGGCCTGTTCCGGGGAGTGAACCAGGCGCTGGGGCACTACCTGTCGAGTCCCGCACAGGCGGACTACTTCCGAAAGGTGCACACCCTCGCCTGGGAGCGGCTGGAGCGCGCCGAGCCCGGGACCGACGCGCAGAAGACCTGGTTCGAGCTGGTCGTCGACAGCGCCTTCGAGCCGGCCGGGCTGGCTCACCTGGAGGGGCTGCTCGACGGCTCGGTGAGCTTCGAGAAGCTGGAAATGGATCCGGAGAAGCGCTGGCGCACGGTGCAGCGGCTGGCTGCCTTCGACAGGCCCGGAGCCGCAGGCCGGCTGGCCTCCGAGCTGGCTCGGGACGGCACCGACCTGGGCAAGCGCCACGCGATTCGCGCGGAGGCCTCATTGCCTTCCGCCGCCAACAAGCAGACCTTCTGGAAGCGATTCGTGGAGGACGCGGGGACCTCGCTCGACATGCTGAGGTCGGCCATGAGCGGGTTCCACTGGTTCCACCAGGAGGCGCTGTCCAAGGGTTTCGTCGATGCGTACTTCCAGGCGATACCCAAGGTCCGGGCGTCCCGGGACCAGGAGTTCGCCAACAGCTTCGTCGAGGCTGCGTTCCCGTCCAATGTCCACGATGCCGCTCTGCTGAAGCGGGCTGAGGATTTCTTGAAGAGCTCCGGGGATCTCCCGTCGGACCTCCGGAAGTCCTTGCTCAATTCCATGGACGAGCTGGCGCGCTGTCTGCGGCTCAGAAGCTGACAAAATAGCGGCTTGCCATGCCGGGCGTGTGACCTTATAATTCGCGGCTCCCTCGTTGAGGGCCCCTCAGGCCGCGCACCCGCGGCTGGGTAGCCCGGGAGCAAGGAAGGACCGAGGTGCTTCACAGAGGTCTGGTCGCAATCGCTCTTCTACCCGCGTTGGCGCTGGGCGCACGGGCCGATGTCCCGGCGCGCGTGAGCGCTCGCAATGAGGTTTTCGTCGTCCACGTCGACAGCTCCAATCGAGAGAGTCAGCTCTCGGCCATCGCCGCCGCCAGCGCGGCCGTGCGCCACACAGCCTCCGGCGTCGAGCGCGCCCTGCTCGTCACGGACGACATCGAAAACGCCACTGTCCAGCGCACGCTGGAAGCCTGGAAGAAGATGTTCCAGGGCAAGGCCGTCGAGCGCGTCATCTTCGTCGGCAGCGTCTCCGAGGCGGCCCAGCAGTCGTTCATGGCCGGCCTGGGCACCACGCACTCGCAACTGCTGTCCGGCGACCCCGTCGCCGTGAGCGAGGGGCTGGCCGCCCTGTCGAGCCAGTCGGGGCTTCGCCGCACGAGCGATTCGATGCCCGAGATCCCGATCTCCACCTCCGTGACCGATGACGAGATCGTCTTCGCTGCCAATGCCGCCGCGGCTGCATCGGCCAGCGGCTCGGTGCTGCGCTTCTCGCGAAATGCGCCGGCCGTCAGCACTGACGAGATCCGCCGCCGCATCCTCTCGGGCACGGCCAGCACTACGGTCTGCATCGTCGAGAACGCCGACCAGGCCCTGCCGGCGGCTCTGGCGGGCGCGCACTACCGCGGGGTCACCACGACCCTGCCCCAGAGCCTGCTGATCGCCGCCAACGGTGTCCACGCGCGCGTCGCGGGCAACAAGGCGCTGCACTCCATCGAGAAGCTCCAGGCGCGGCCTCCGCGAGAGCCCGGCCTTTTCGAGGCCGAGCGCACCGCCGCCAGCGCCTTCTTCGCCTGGCTCGAGGCTCAGGGCTTGGAGCGGGCCGATTCGCTCGAGACGGTCATGATCTTCGCCAAGTCCCCTCCGGGCGGCAACGGCATCCCGCTCTCGTTCGACCGCTACCTCATGGGCTCCCCTCAGGAGCCGGACAAGAAGGGCGCCAACGTCGGCCGCATGCCGCTGTCGGCCTCCGAGAACCTCTGCGTCATCAATCGCTCCACCCTGCAGACGGAGCTGGCCAAGGTGTCGCCGGCCCGGGGGCGCGCCGAGCTGTCCTTCGTCGCCTTCGAGTCCAACCACGCCGCCGGCGGCAGCTACGGCCCCTGGACGGACAACTTCGGTAAGTCCCACGTCGTCAACGAGCTGGTGGGCTGCCCGAGCAAGAAGGACCAGGGAATTCACCCAGCACTGAAGGCGGCCGGCTTCAAGCAGTTCTACTGCAACGGCTGGGACCCGGCGACCAATCCGCAGAAGGACCCGCTCGAGCAGAGCGAGCAGTACGGCTTCCTGCGCCGGCTCAACGACGGCGCCACGCTCTTCTACTCCAGCAGCCACGGCGACGACGACGCCTTCTTCCCCTACGAAAAGGACAAGTCCATCACCGCCGACGTCGCCTTCGGCGACCCGAAGTGGCCCTCCCGCCGCGGCCGCTTCACGACGATGGGCGCCGACTGCACCTCCGCCGACATGGATTCGAAGCTCCAGGAGCTCAACGGCACGATCGCGATCTTCAACGCCTGTCTCGTGGCTAACGGCAACATGCCGACCCGGCTGCTGCGGCACGGCGCGGGCTCGGTCATCGCCAGCTACATCTCGGTCAGCTTCGACGGGGCCGGCTGGTGGGGCGTCGTGGCAGTCGATTCGCTCGCCAAGGGCGACTCGGTGGCCAAGGCGGTCGGAGTCGCTTATCGCGCGACTTCGGACATCTTCCCGCAGGGGCTGCAGGGCGTGGATGACACGCTGCGGTACGTCATCTTCGGCGACCCGCACGTGACGATGCAGATGCCCGTCGCCCAGTAGTCGCCCGGTATCGGGGGGGGGGCAGGACACGCAGTCGGTTTCCGTTGGACGGACCCCGCTGCGTGTTCTGTTTTCCCGGCAGGCTTGAGGAGTGAGGCTTCAGGAGTCAGGCTTCAGGAGTCAGGAGTCAGGCTTCAGGAGTCAGGCTTCAGGAGTCAGGAGTCAGGCTTCAGGAGTCAGGAGTCAGGAGTCAGGGAGCAGGGCTGGTGCAGGGAAAGCGTCCTGCATGCTCCGTCCCTACTGGCTACTGGCTACTCCAGGTCGGCGACGACGGGATAGTGGTCGCTGGCGCTGTCGGCGGGCGGGTCGGTGACGACACGGCTCCCCCGAAGGCGGGGGACGAGCGAGGGGCCGAGCAGGATGAAGTCGATGCGGAGGCGAGCCTGCTCGGGGGACGCGTGGACGGGGGTGGGGTCCGTGGGGCCTGGGAGCTCGGGGTTGGCGTGGCGGAAGGCGTCGATGAGGCCGGCGCGGGCCAGCAGTGCGCCGGGAGTCGTGTCGAGCAGGCCGTCCGGTGTCAGGAGCCGCAGGGGCCAGCCGCCGGGGGGAGGGGGCAGCTTGGGGCGGTCGAACGGGGAGATGCTGTTCAGGTCTCCCATGAGGACGAGATCGGCCGAGGGCTCGACATGGCCCGCGAACCAGGAGAGGCATTCGGCCTCGGCGGAGCGCATCGTCGAGCTGAAGGGGTGAAGGTGCGTGGCCACCACCACCAGGGGCCGGTTCCGGCCGGTCTCGACCGTGACGGCCAGGGCAGCGTGGTGGAAAGTGCCCCGGACTGCGTCGGCCCGTGCTACGGGCAGAGGCGGTCGCACGAAGACCCCGACGAAGTAGCTGCTTTCGGTCGGAAGGATGAATCCGCGCAGGCCGGTCAGCCGTTCGAAGGTGTAAAGGCGCTCGGAGCTGGCGCCGGGTCCGCCCGCGGCATGGAAACCGCAGGCTTCCGAAACGGCCAGGATGTCGGGCGCTTCGGAGCGGACCACTCGGGCCAGAGAGGTGAGCCGGTCGCCTCCGGGACCCAGTCCTCCATCCATCAGGTTGTACGTCATGAAGCGCATCTTCGAGGGCAGTCTACACCCGGTTGGGAAGATATCCACAACGCCATTTGTGCCCAAACTGCGAATGTGGATAACCGCGTCAAAGGTAGACTGATAAAGCCATCATGCAAGTCGACTGGGGAGTCGGGAGCTGGGCCCGTCGAGGTTGAAACCGAAATCTCTCGCATGCCGGTGGCGCATGGCGTAGAATCGGATGTCGACACTCCACGGAGGGCCCAAGATCTCCATGCTCTACGATCGCGTCCACATCGAATCGCTAGCCCACGAGTTGCCGCCCCTGGTTGTCACCTCCGAGCAACTCGAGGAGAGGATTGCGCGCTGCTACGAGAAACTGGGAATGAAGCCCGGCTTCCTTCGCGAGAAGACCGGCATCGGGGAACGGCGTCTCTGGGAGCGCGGTGATCTGCTCAGCCGCTCCGCATCTTCGGTTGCCCGGCTTGCACTGGACCGCACGAACCTGCAACCCCATGACATCGGCGCCATCGTGGTCTGCTCCATCTCCCACGAGAATGTGGAGCCAGCGACCGCCGTCATCTGCCACGAGAACCTGGGTCTGCCGTACACGGCGGACGCCCACGACATTACCAACGCCTGCGCCGGCTGGGTCAACGGGCTACTCGAGGTCGCTAACAAGATTCAGCTCGGCCAGATCAAGGCTGGAATTGTCGTCACCTCCGAAGACATCTACCCAGCGCTGGATGCGACCATCAAGCAGCTGAACGACAATCCGGCCAAGGCCTTCTTCGAGAAGACCTTTGCGACCCTGACGATGGGTTCCGGGGCCGCCGCCGCCGTCCTCACGGATCGCTCGATCTCCAGCACGGAACACCGGTTCCTGGGCGCCACCCAGATGACCTTTTCGCAGCACAACCGGCTCTGCCGCCTGCAGGTCCCCGATGGGCCCGTTTTGACGGACTGCTGGGGGCTGCTGATGGCGGGCCTGGAGCCTGCCAAGAAGTGCTGGGAGGCTTTCCAAAGTGAAGTCGGTTGGAAGTCCTCGGATGTGGGCCTGTCGCTCTTCCACCAGGTGAGCCGCATGCACCGGGACCTGATGTGCGACAACCTGGGGCTCAGCAAGGAGACCAACCCCACGACCTTCGAGCGCCTGGGAAACATCGGCACCTGCACCGTGCCGATCACGTGGTCCCTCGCCCAGGAGCAGGGCTTGCTCCAGACCGGTCAGAAGATCGCCATCAACTCGATTGGTAGCGGCATCGTGGTCATCATGGGCGGGGCAATCTGGTGAGGCTTGAGGAGTGAGGCTCGAAGCCTGATCCCTGATCCCTGAAGCCTACTGCTGCGTCTTCCACCAGGCGGCGAGGCGGTCCAGGCCCTCGGCGGTGGAGACTCGGGGGGTGTAGCCGAAGTCTCGGCGGGCGCGCTCGATGCTGTAGTAGTGGGAGTGGGCCAGCTCGCAAGCGAGGAAGCGGGTCATGCGCGGTTCGCCAGCCAGGCCGAGCGCTCGATAGGTCGCTTCGCTGGCGGCGCCCAGGGCGTAGGCTGCCGAAAAGGGGATGCGCGCCCGCACTCCGGGCAGGTCCAGCCGCTTCAGCAGGTCGCCAATGAAGTCCCAGAGCCGCACGGGCTGGCCCTGAGTGATGAAGTACGCCTTTCCGGCGACCTCCTCGGACGCGGCAGCCTGCATGTGGGCTTCGGCGGCGTTCTCGACATAGACCACGTCGACGAGGTTCGAACCGTCGCCGACCTGCAAGAGCTGGCCGCGGCGCGCCCGATCGACCAGCCTGGGCAGCAGGCTCGCGTCCCGGGGGCCGAAGATGATGTGGGGCCTCAACGCGGTCGTGGTCAGGCCGCCGATGCCGTTGGCTGCCAGCACGCGCCGCTCCGATTCTGCCTTCGTCTCCGGATAGAGCGCCAGGAAGCTAGCAGGGTAAGGCGTGGATTCGTCCAGCCCAGCCTGGTCGTGACCGTCGAAGATCACGCTGGGCGAGCTGGTGAAGACGAGCTTGCGCACTCCGGCCTCCCGGCACGCTTCCAGTACGTTGTCTGTGCCGGCCACGTTGGAGGCCCAGAAATCCTCGCGACTCCCGGCGAACCCGACGCGCGCCGCCACGTGGAAGACCGTGTCTCGGCCCTCGCACGCCTTCCGCACCGCGGCGCGGTCCGCAATGTCGCCGCGCGCGCAGCGCACGCCCAATCGCTCCAGGTCGGGATAACTGCCCCTGGCCAGCACGGTGACGTCATCGTTCTGCGCCCTCAGCCGCTCGACGATGAATCGGCCGAGGAACCCGCCGCCGCCCGTGACCAGGGCTTTCATGAGGTCGGCAACTGCCCGGCCGCCCAGACGGCCAGGTCCTCCCGGCGGATTTTGGCGTTGTGGCGCACGTCGACGGGAAAGCCCGGGTGGAAGAGCACGTGGTCGATGGGAACCGACCGCGCCCGGGCGCGCTCCAAGAGCTCGCGGGCCCAGCTCTGGCGATCGCGCGAGAAGCCCGGCTCGGGCTCGACGACCAGCACCGCAGCCTGGCCGAGCGTCGGAGACGGCACGCCGACCAGCGCGGTCCGGAAGACGCCTTCCGTGCCGTTGAAGTGGCCCTCGACCTGCACCGAGAAGAGCACCCGACCCTGCCGCGTGACCCGGTGCGCCTTGCGGCCGCAGAACCAGAGCCGCCCACGCTCGTCGAAGTAGCCCAGGTCCCCCATCCGGTGCCAGAAGCCGTCGCCGTCGGCGATCTTGGACAGCCGCGTGTGGTCGGGGCGCTCGAGGTACTCCCGGGCCGCCAGCGGCCCCCGCACTGTGATCTCGCCGACCTCTCCGCCCGGCATCTCGTGCGGCCCCCAGCCCTCGGGGCCCAGCGCCACGGGCTCTTCGGTGATCCTCAGGATGCGGACCTGGTTTTCGGGGAGCGGATGGCCGACGCAGGTGCCGGCGCCCTCCCGGCTGGCCGCCCACGTCTCGTCGAGCACCTCCGAGCCCGAGATGGTGCTGACTCCCAGGCACTCGGTGGCGCCGTAGGGGGTGTGCACCTCACCGTTGGGGAGGAGCTTGCGCCAGGTCTGGAGGAGCTTCCCGGGGACCGGAGCGCCTGCCATCAGGATGCGCCGCACGGACGGCAGCTGGATGTTCCGTTCCTCGCACCAGCGGCCGACCCGGGTCCAGATTGCCGGGGAGCCGAAGGTGTGCGTAACTCCCTGGTTCTCGATCGCTTCCACGATCCGGGCCGGATCGACCTGGGCCGGCCGCGTCGGGTCCATGTCGGGGATGACGGCCGTCGCCCCGAAGGCCGTGCTGAAGAGCACGAAGACCGGAAACGCGGTCAGATCTACTTCGTCGCTTCCGATGCCGTAGGCGCGCTGCTGCAACGAAACCTGGCCCTGGATCATCCCGTGAGTGAAGGGCACTCCCTTTGGCACGCCGGTGCTGCCGGAGGTGAAGAAGATTGCGGCCGTCTCGTCGGCGCCCGTGTCGGCGACGGGGAACTCGCCCGTTTTGCCGGCGCCGAGCCTTTCCAGCGGAGTGGCGCCTAGCCCCCAGCCGCCTCCGACCAGGATCGGAATCGTCACGCTGCGGAAGGCCGATGGAAACAGGAACCGGGCCAGCTGCGCGCGTGCGATTCCGATGAACCCCTTCGGCGCGGCTTCCCGGAAGCAGGCCAGCATCGCGCCGCGCCCCATCCCCGGGTCCACGAAGATCGGCACGGCGCCGACCTTGAAGAGCGCGAACGCGATCGCCACGAACTCCAGCGAAGGGCGCACCATCATCGCCGTGCGCACGCCGCGCCCCAGCCCCAGTTCCACGAAACTGTGCGCTAGCCGGTCGGCCTCGCGGTCGAGCTGCGCGAAGGTCAGATGCGAGTAGGCGACACGGCCGGCGGCGTCCCGGCTCGCAGGGAAGACGACGGCTCGCTTGTGGGGCGTCTGGCGCGCTCTCAGCGGCAGGTAGGCGGCGACGTTGACGCCTCCGATGGCCGTCGTCACCGCAGCGGATTCTCCTCCAGGAAGCGGGCGATCCGGGGAACGATCCGCTCGTGGGCGTCCTCCAGGACGTAGTGGCCTGCGTCGGCGAACCGTTCCACCGCTGCCGCCGGGAAGAGCTCGATGAACCGATCGAGGAACCCCGGATGGAAGCAGAAGTCCTTCATCCCCCAGGCGATGAGCATCGGACGATCGCGCAGGGCTGGGAGCGCTTGCTCGATGCGCTGGATTTCGACGAAGCTCGGGTCGGAAGGACCGAAGGGAATGTCCTGGACGAAGCGGTGCACGGCGACGCGGTTGGCCCAGGAGTCGTACGGAGCGAGGTACCCCGCCTTCACATCTGGAGTCAATCGCTCCGGATGGGCGGTTGCCCAGTGAAGCGCCGCCAGGCAGAAGGTGTTCATGCCCCGGATGGCCAGATCGCCGAAGACCGGAATACGGCAGCTCTGGATGGTCCAGGGGAAGTAGAGACCGGCCGGGCGCGTATAGGCGGCCGTATTCAACAGGACGATTCGCCGGACCCTCCCGGGATTGCGCGTGGCGAAACCCATCCCGATGGGCCCGCCCCAGTCGTGCAGTACCAGCGTGATCCGGTCGAGCTCGAGCCGCTCGACCAGCCGCTCCACGTTGGCGACATGCGTGGCGAGCGTGTAGGCGTACTCCTGGGGCTTGTCGGAGAGGCCGCATCCTACGTGGTCGAGGGCGATGGCGCGCCAGCGGTCCCTCAAGCCGAGTACCAGATTCCGGTAGTAGAAGGACCAGGTCGGGTTCCCGTGCAGCATCAGGACGGGCTCCCCGCTTCCCTCGTCGACGTAATGCTGACGAGCGCCGGGCGTCTCTGACCAATGCGACTGGAAAGGGTAAAGATGTCTGAATGGCGCAGTGTCCGGGATCATGCTGGGGTCGCCTCCGGCGAGCTGGCGGCCCCGAACTGGAGCCAGAACGACATCCCGAAGTAGTACGCCACATACGCCAGCGAGGCCGTGACGAGCCCCCTGGGCGGGTGATCGAGCTGGAGCAGCACGACGAAGATGGCAAAGAACCAGACGCACGTGAGCACAACGTTGAGCTTCTGGAAGTGCGGGGTCTTCGACGGGTAGAGGCACTTGAGGGGAGCGAACACCGCGAGCGCCAGGAGCGCGAAGACCAGCGCGTTGGTCCAGCGGGGCAGCCCGAGCAGATAGGCGTAGAGCACGGCGACGTTCCAGTACGACGGAAACCCGGTGAAGTAGCCGTCGTCGGTCTTCGCGCGCTCCGAGCAGAAGCCGTAGCCGCTGGCCAGCAGTGCGAGCAGGAGCGCGGGAAGCCCCGTGTCGCCGACTAGCTCCAGGCGCCACGCCAGATAGAGCGGCACGAAGACGTAGTTGAGGTAGTCGGTGATGTCGTCCAGCTTTCGCCCGTCGAAATCGGGAGTGCCCCGGCGAACGTCCACGGCGCGGGCGAGCGTGCCGTCGGTGCAGTCGATGAAGAAGGCCGCAAACATCCACCAGAAGGCGGCTCGGGCATCGGCGTTCACGGCGGCCAGGAGCCCCAGGAACGCGATCGGCAGCCCCAGCCCCGTGTAGAGGTGCACGCACCAGGAGAGCACGGCGCGCGTTCGGTCGGTCATCTGGAGCGGGCCCACCGGCGTCACCAGGTCGAAAGGGGTGCGCTCCGGGGCGACAAGAGTGACGCAGCGGCCGTGTCGAGGAACCAGAGCACGCGTCCTCGGGCCGAGAGCAGAAGCTGGGCCGGTAGCCGCGACGGATCCGGCGGCGACTCCAGGACCTCCTTGACGACCGCGGCTTTCTCCTGGCCGCATGCGAGGAGCACGACGCGATTGGCCGCCAGCAGCACCGCCGGCGAGAAGCTGATCCGCTCGATCGGCTGTACCGGGGCCCGCGTGTGCAGCACGAGGCGGTCCTTGTTCTCCAGAGCCTTGGAGCCAGGGAATAGCGAGGCGATGTGCGCGTCGAGGCCCAGGCCCAGGTAGACGATGTCGAAGCGCGGAATCGCCGGGGCCGACGTTCCGGTGACAAGCCGAAGGGTCGCCTCGTAGCTGGCCGCGATGGTCTTGGGAGCACCGGCCTCGACCGGCGGCTTGTGCAGGTGCTCGGGCGCCAGGGGCAGCCGATCGAGCAGCTGGCGCAGCGCCGCTCCGTGGTTGCTGTCGGCCGATTCGACGGGCACGCAGCGCTCGTCGCTCCAGTAGATGTCGAGCCGCTCCCAGGGAACGTTGCCGGCGTTCGACTTGTCTTCCAGCGCAGCCAGCAGATAGCGCGCCGTGGAGCCTCCCGAAAAGGCCACGTGCAGCCGGTCGCCGCGGGATGGCGTTTCGCGGGCCGCGCGGAGCAGCTCGTTGGCCGCCTTCGACCCCACGAGGCGCGCGTCGGGAGCGATGGCGATTTCGGGTACGTTCATCGGGAGCTTTCTGGGCCAGGGGCGCAGTGCGCGCTAGGTATAGCAGCGGCGATTGCAAATCGCAAGGCCCCCTGATAACGTCCTCCGAGGCCGGCTCGAGCTTCTGCCGACCGGCGCGCCGCGGGCGCCCAGCCTCCGGCTGCCGACCCCCAGGGAGTTTCCATGAAGTGCACTCGATCCCTCTGCGCCGTTTGGGCCCTGGCGGCCTGCCTGGCTGCGCCCGCCCTGGCTTCGCTCGATTCCGTCAAGGTCACGACCTCGGCCTGGAAGCGCTCCGAGGCGGGCGCCGCGTTCCGCAAGGGCTCGGTGAAGCTCACGCTCGTCTTCGAGAAGCTGCTCCCGGCAAAGAAGCCGGCTTCCGAAGGCGACGGCTTCGAGTCCCAGGAGCAGGCGCCGTCGATCCGGGTCGAGATCGTCTACTCGCCCCCGGCAGCCCGAGCGACCTCCGGGGCCAGCCTCGAAGCTCTGAAAGGGCTAACCGACTCGAGCTCTGTCGCCGACGAGGAGGTGCCGGGCCAGCCGCTCGGGGACGTGAATCCCGAGGCTCCGCTGCCGAAAAGGCGCGTACTTCGAGCACGAGTCGGCGCCGCCGAGTACCGCGTCACCGGCTCGGAGCCCTCCGAGGATCTGGCGAGCTTTCTGAAGGCTCTGCTCGCAGGAGATCCGGTGCTCTATCGAGCCCGCAGGCAGTACCCGGCCGAGCTGGAGCTGATCGGACCCAAACCGGCCGTTCGGCTCTATGAGGCGCCCGCCGCGACGGACGTGTTTGCGCTTCCCAGGCCCGGAGAGACGCCAGACCTCTGCTTCGCCAGCGACGCCAAGACACCTCTCACGCTCCTGTTCAAGCTGCGGGCCGACGAGCTGGTCTTCCGCAAACACGCCCTGGGTGTCACGAGTGCCCAGGCGCGCCAGGGGGTGAGGACGTACATGCGGTGTGGCTCCACGGCCATCTACGCCGACACCGGCGCCGACGGGGTGGCCAGCTTCGAGCTGGGCGTCGTCGCTGGGCCTGCAGAGTGGCGCTTCCAGGCCGGCCTGGAGAACCCCGTGGCCGCCGACTGGGTCCTGCCATCCGCGGGCCGGGTCCTGTTCCGGATCGCCACAGAGGCCGCGGCCCGGCCCCAGGCCCCAGCATCGGGTTCGCCAGCCGACGTCGCCACCTCGCTGGCCGCCTTCGCTGCGCTCAAGGCACCGTCGCGCGAAGCGGTGCCGCCCGAGCTTTCATGCCTGCTCTTCGCCCAGGAGACCGACCGCAAGTCGACCTGGACCTGGAAGGCCGAAGCGTTCTGGCTGGGCGCGGGCCAGAATCTTGCCTCGGACACGAGCGCCTGGCTCGACGGGCAGGCGCGGCGGATCGAGAAGGACTGGATCGGGCGGCCGGCCGGCGAGACGTCGGCGCCTTCGAAGCCCGGCTGGGGCGCCCGGGAGGCCGCAGGCTTGCTGGCTGCGCTCCGTTTGTACGAACTGGAGCCGGGTCCCGAATCGCTCGCCCGAGCCCGGGCCCTGGCCGCGGGGCTCTTCGCCGTCCTGCTCGCCACACCCGAACCCACATCCACACCTGCTGACGCCGCCAGCGCTCCGGCCGCGCACGGGCTGGCCGCGCTCGGCTTCTTCAAGGCGAATGAGATCTTCCGGGAGGCTGGGTACCGGCGGCTGGCGCTGGACCAGGTGCAGCATCTGCTGGCCGAGCACGTCGCACTCGATTCCGGAGCCGTGCTCGCTCACAAGGGCGGCGCCCCGCTATCCGACCTGAGGTCTCACGCGCTCGTCGTCCACGCCGTCGCCAAGGCGTGGCGCTCCTCGAGCAAGAAGCCCTACAAGGCCGCGCTGGCCGCCATCCGCAAGCGTGTCCTGGCGAGCTGGACAGCCGAGTCGGCCTTCCTGCTCCCCGGTGCGAAGCCCGACCTCGCCTCCCAGTTCTGGGCGCTTTCGGTCTTCACGTACGCTCTCTGGCCCTACTGGGGCCTTGATCTCGAGAGCTGGCTCGGCTAGCCACTCAGCCTTTCTCGATTCTCGATTCTCGATTCTTGGCATTAGAACCGGTGACTCAACGTCACCATCACGTTCTGCGTATTACGGCTGAAGAGGCTGTCGATCTCCTTCTGCCCGACGTAGGCGGCGTCGAGGATCAGCTCCTTGATGTTGAACCGGAAGCCGCCGGAAAACCTGTCGCCGTCGAAGTCCCCCAGGATCGACATGTTGCGAGAGACTCGGTAGTTGACGCCGAGCAGCCCGAAGAAGGTGTCGGCCTCCCCGGTGAACACCGTGCCCGTGCGGCCGGGGACCGTGATGCGCTGCAGGTTGAAGCCGCCGAACTTGGAGATCCCCGCCTGCGTGAGCTGACTGGTGGTCAGCTCCCTGAACTTCTTGCCGCCAAAGTTGACGCCGAACCCGCCCCAGATCGACTTCCACCCCACTACCGAGTAGAACGAGGAGGCATCCGGCCCCGAGATCGGTGCGAGCAGGCCGACGGCCACATTGAAGGTGTCGACCGGGAACCGCATCTTGCCGCTGAACCAGTAGGGTTGGTCGCGGAAAGTCGTCTTCTGCCGGAACGTCTTCTCTACCCCCAGCTCCAGGTTGTGATAGACGCCGACGTTGACCTTGCCGCTGAAGTCGTAGCTGGTGTCGACGTCGAAGTTGGCCGTGAGCTGGTCGTACGATTCGAGAGTGATTCCCACCTCGGTGCGCTCGGGTTCCAGCGTCATGGGGTCCGGAATCGTAAGACCACCTGTCGGTCCAATCTGGGACGGGGCCGCGCCGCACGCCGCCGGAACGGCCAACATGATCGTCACCGAAATGAGCAGGAAGAGGCTGTGGTTACGCATGGCGGTTCGTCATGCATGTCATCGGCAGCGTCCTCGGTTTTCCCGCGTTGCTTGACAGATGGAGCGCTTTCTGATAAACCGACGGCCTACCCGGTTGCTTGCGGGCGGCGTGAAGATCGCCCTGGGGGAGGCAGGTGGCCTGCACGAAGGAGGAGGTTTCTCTCATGTTGTTGCGCACCTTCGCCAGGTACAGCCTGGCCGCACTCACCGGCGTTTGTCTCACTTCGGCCGCCCTGGCCGGCACCGATGCCCCCGGCCTCAAGAAGGACGACGTCATCGGCCTCATCAAGGGTTTCCGCGCTGCGGACAAGAACCATAACGGCGTGCTCTCGCACGACGAGCTGGCGACTCGCTTCAACTGGACGGTCCCGGCCGGACACGAGCACAAGGCCGACGACAAGGCCCACGGCTTCAGCAAGATCGCCCTCATCCGGATGATTCATGACTTCCTGAAGATCGACGCCGACAAGGACGGCGTTCTTTCTCACGGCGAGCTGATGTCCTTCTACCACCCCGCCAAGAAGTCCCACGAGGGCTGCGATCATGCGCGCTGCGAGAAGGCCCAGAAGGGCGAGTGCTGCGGCAAGTGCGAGCACCCGACCAAGTGCGAGAAGGCCGCTGCCGACGTCGCCGCCGGCAAGTGCCCGAAGACCGGCAAGAGCTGCCCCGAGGCCAAGACCTGCCCCGAGGCTGCCAAGGCCTGCCCCCGCGCTGCCAGCGCCTGCGCCAAGACCGAAGAGGTCTGCCCGAAGACCGGCAAGACCGGTTCTTGCCCCAAGGCCGACTGCGCCAAGAAGGCCTCTTGCGAGAAGAGCTCTTCCTGCGCCAAGACCGCAGAGGTCTGCCCCAAGACCGGCAAGACCGGGTCCTGCCCTAAGGCCGACTGCGCCAAGAAGGCCTCTTGCGAGAAGAGCGCCCACCGCCACTGCCCGACCGCGGCCGAGGCGACTCTGCTCTGAGCGAGCGGATTATCACGTGGTCGTCTCGTGACGCCCTGCGCCTTCTGGGCGCGGGGCGTCCGGACTCCAAGCCCAAGGAGGGCCCATGACCGCCGTCTGCCCCCACTGCAAGGGAAAGGTCTCCCTCGCCACCGTGCTTCGAGAGAAGGACGTCAAGGACGGTGCGATCGAGACACTCTACGCCTGCCCACACTGCAAGGCCGTGCTCGGCTTCACCTTCATGGGCTGACCCCGCTCCCGGGGCGGTGCAGTCGTGCTGGCTTCTACGCCCGCAGGCCGCCGAACACGGGGTAGCTTCCTAGAACCTTGACGAAGCTGCTCAGGCCCCTCAGCTCCTGGAGCGCTCGCCCCACGGCGCGCTCGGTGGCGTGGCCGTGGAAGTCGGCGAAAAAGGTCACCGTCGGGATGGTCTTGGACGGGTAGTAGCTGTCCAGCAGGCTCAGGTTGACCTTCCTTCGCCGGAAGATGCGCAGCGCGTCGTCCAGAACGCCGACGCGGTCGATCAGGCTGAAGGCGACCGTGGTCTTGTCCGCGCGAGTGAGCACAGGCATGCTGCGGCCAACGGTCAGGAAGCGCATCTCTTTCGACAGGGCCGTCCCTGGGGCTTCGGAGAGGATGTCCAGCCCGTGGACTGTGGCCGAGAAGTGGGGGCAGATTGCGGCCGAACCCGGGTGCTCAGCCGCTTCCCTGGCCGACCAGGCGACGCTGGGCGCCAAGACGATCTCGGCCGTGCGGAAGGATTCAGAAATCCACGGCCGATTCAGGGCGAAGATCATCTCCTGCACCAGCAGGCGCCGGGGCCGGCCTCGGACTCGGTTCCCGGCGACGGCTAGCTTGAGTTTCCAGTAGTACTCTGCCGTGATCGTGAGGTCGCTCTCGAGGAAGTACTCCAGCGCGTGCACGCCGATGCCCTCCGAACTGGTCTCGAGCGGCACGATGCCGTAGTCGGCCCGCTGCTGGGCGACGGCCTCGAAGACCTCGGCCAGCCCCGCCGCCGCGACGAGTTCGGTAGAGGCGCCGAACTGCTCCCGTGCGGCAGCGTGCGAAAGCGACCCCTGAGGCCCGGGAAAGGCGACCACCAGGGGCCTCTCGGTCTGGCGGCAGAGCCCCAGGATGTCCCGGAAGATCCCTGCCAGCGCCTCGGCCGGCAGCCGGCCTCCGTTCAGCGCGTTCACCCTGGCGAGGATCTGCTTCTCCCGGACGGGGATGTAACGTTCCCGGCCCGAATGCCGCTTCAACTCGGCCACGTCCCTTGCCAGTCCGTGACGCTCGGTCAAGAGTCGGACGAGCTCGGCGTCGATGGCGTCGATGGAGCGGCGCAGCCGAGTGAGCCGGGCCTTGTGCGCGCGTGCCGTCATCGACGCCGCCCGGTCAGCTCCGTGCCGGACCGGAGGGCGCGGCCGCGTCCGTTGCTCCAACGCCCTTCGGCAGCCCGCCCAGCCAACGCCCGACCAAGCAGTGCAGGTACCAGCGCAGGTACTTGGGTAGCCACTTCCCGAGCTGGAAGCGCGATTCGCCTGCCGACCGATCGACCCAGGTCGTCGGCACTTCGGCGATCCGCCTTCCGGCCAGGAAGGACTTCACCACCAGCTCCATCCCGATCTCGAAGCCGCCATCGCTTTCGATCTCGAAGCGCCTCACGGCGTCTGTCCTGTACATCTTGAACGAATTGGTCGCGTCCGAAGTCGGCAGTCCGCTCAGCAAGTGCAGAGAGATTCCGGCGCACCTGGACATGAGCGTCTTCACGAACGGTCCCCCCGTCTGACTGCCGCCCTTGGAGTACCGGCTGCCGCACACGATGTCGGCCCCGTCCTCGATCAGGCAGTGCATGAGGTTGATCTGTCCGACGTCGTCGGAGAGATCGGCCATCACCACGGCCGCGTACTTCTTGCCGCAATGGAGCAAACCAGTCTTGATAGCGTTCAGCGCGCCGCGCCCGTAGGCGTTCTTCAGGAGTCTGAGTCCCGGCCAGCCGGCTTGCAGGCGGCGCACTACCGGCACGGTCGTGTCCTCCTCCATGTCATGCACCACGAAGATTTCGTGTGGCACCCGCACGCGCTGGCGGAGCGCCTCCAGAGTCGGAACGATGTTCTCCGCCTCGTTGTAGACCGGTATGACAATTCCCAGATCGGGCGCAGCCACGGGCGCCGGTGCGCTCGGCTGCGCGGCAGCGGCTGCCCCGGCCGTTCTCGCCGCCGGAGGCAATGGAGCATTCGACTCTGGTAACGGAGCGCCGTCCAGCCTCTGCAAGGTGACGCCCTTCCCAGTCAGGTTCCAGACGTCGCTCAGGAGTGCTTGTGGCGCCGCCCGCTCGGCGAGCCAGTCGGGCTTCAGCTCGCGGAAGGCGGAGTGGTTCATGGCCAGAAAGATGACGTCGGCCCCTGCCACCGCTTCTTCCAGCGGCGAGCTGGCCAGGAAGGGGTCGTGCATCCGCACCTCGGCGCCCTCTGCCAGCAGCAGCTTTCGGAGCTTGTAGGAGAGCGCGTTGCGCCCGTCGTCGATGTCGCGCTTGAACGCGATGCCCAGGATGGCGACCTTGGCCCCGTGCAGCGGGCGCACGGCCTTGACTTGGCTCACCAGGTACATCGGGACGGTTTCGTTGATCTTCCAGGCGGTGCTGATGAGCTCGCAGTACGGCGTCTTGTTGATGAGGAAGAAGCCGTCCTTGTAGAGACACGGTCCGCCGGCCAGCCCGGGAAGCGCCAGCCCGCCCCTGGAGTAGCCTTCGTTCACCAGCCGCACCAGCGGGTAGATTTCGCGCTCCCACTGGTGCGCGATCATCATGAACTCGTTGGCCAGCGCGAACTGGATGTAGCGGTACATGTTGCAGAAGAGCTTCGCCAGCTCGGCCGAGCGCGCATCGGCGTCCAGGAGCGGCGGGCCCAACGCCTCGAAGAGTTGCCGCGCGCGCGAGCGGCTCCCGGGATCGTCGGCGCCGACGATCTGCGGGGTCGTCTTCAGCTCCGACAGCGCCTTTCCCTCGGCGATCCGCTCCGGGCAGAAGGCCAGGTAGAGGTCCCGGCCAATGGTCAACCGCGTGCGACTTTCGATGAAGCGGGCGATGTACTCGGTGGTGCCCGGGCTCACCGTGCTCCGGAGCACCAGAAGATGCCCGGGCCTGAGCAGCGGCACGAGCGAGTTGAGCACCTTCTCGATTTGGGTGAAGACCGGGTTCATGTGCTCGTCCACGGGCGTCCCCAGCGTCAGCACCAGGTTGTCCGCGTTCGTGGCGACGCCGTTGTCGGTTGTGAACTCCACAGCGCGGCCAGCGTGACGGGCCAAGAGCTCCGGGCCGCCGTTCTCGACGAACGGGAAGACCCCGGACTTCAACCCTTCGACGTACGGCGCGTTCACGTCGACGCCCCAGACGCGATACCCGCAATCGGCGAAGGCCAGCGCCAGCGGCAAGCCGACACGCCCGACGCCGAAGACCGCGATGGTCCTCGCGCCCTCGCTCATCGCGAAGCAGCCCCTTCGGCGTGGGTTCGCCGCAGCCACTCCACGACCGGAGGCAGGCCGGCGTCCAGCCCGATCTTCGCCTCGAACCCGAGCACCCGGCGTGCCTTGGCCACGTCCGGAATGCGCCGCTGCACGTCGTTGGCGAAACCCGCCACGTGCCGCAGCTGGGGTTCTCCCTTGCCGTAGAGCAGCCGGTAGAGCTCGCCCGCCAGCTCCAGCATCGAGATCTCCCGCGGGTGGCTGATGTTGAAGTCCTCGTCCACGCCGCGCTCCGACTCCAGCGCGCAGACGATCCCGGCGGCGATGTCCTCCACGTGCGTGAAGCAGCGGGTCTGGCTACCGTCCCCGAGCATCTCGATTTCCCCGCCGCCCGCGTCGAGGAACTTGGCCACCAGGTCCGGGATCACGTGGGCGTACCCGACCTCCTCGCCGGGGTACTCGTTGACGCCATAGGCGTTGAAGGGCCGCACGATCGTGTAGGGCAGCCCGTGTTCCTGCCGGTAGGCCTTGCAGTACCACTCGCCCGATAGCTTGCTGAAACCGTAGGCGCTGACAGGCATCGGAATGCTGGTCAGATCGCTTTCGGCCGAAGGGAAGCGCGTCGCCGACTCGAACACCATCGACGAGGAGATGTAGAGCATCCGCTTGTAGCGCAGTTCGGCTGCGGCCTCGAAGGTCGCGGAGTAGATCTGGTTGTTCTCCGCCAGAATCGTCGCCGGCAGGCGGTGGAAGTACCCGATTCCGCCGATGCGCGCGGCCATGTTGACGCAGTAGTCGAACCCCTCGAAGGCCGAGCGTGCCTCGACCGGGTCTCGCAGGTCGGCCGTGACCAGCTCGCAGCCCAGCCCTTCTGCAGACCCGTGCTTCGAGAGGTTGTCGACGACTCGGACCACGTGGTCCCGCGCCAGAAGCGCCCGGACCACCGCGCTGCCAATGAATCCAGCGCCACCCGTCACCACCACCCGAAGTTTCACCCAAGAGCTCCTTCCCGCAGGGCCAACCCCGCGAACGGTGTATCATTCCGCTGCCCGGGCTGCAACCTTCTCCGGCCCCGCCCCGTAGGCATGACGGAGGACAGAGTCCCCTAGTGATGCGTAATTTCCTGCTCCTGCTCCCGTTCGTGCTGGCCGCGCTGGTGTCGGTTTCCGCCCAGCCCGTCAGCTTTACGGGCCTGGAGACCGCCCGGGAGGCGACTGCCGGACCGGCCACTCGCCCGACCTCGGGCGCGGCCGCCGTCGTCGGCACCGGCTCTCTCTCGTCCTCGGTCCCAGCCGGACAGGGGATGCAGTTCGGCATGACGGACCGGTCCGACAACCTCACCGTGCGCAAGGGCCGCCTGGTGCTGATGCTCTCGCGCACCGAGGCGACCTTCTCCGCCTCGGGTTCGCTGCCCGTGGCGCTCGAGGCCAATGTCACCGCCCAGGGCCACGCCGACGCGACCGGACGGCTGCGACTCGACAGCCAGAAGATTGTCGACGAGCTGCTCTCCAAGTCGGGCTCGCTGCCGGCCCTCCCCGGCGGACTGACGCCCGAGGACATCGCCGGCGCCATCCCATCGGGCAGCGTGCAGACGGGCCTGACGGGCAACGCCGACGCCAGCTTCCAGGGCAAGGCGCGCGTCGACAACATCCAGGCCTCCGCCGAGATCGGCAAGAAGACCGAGGGAATTCTCGTCGGTGTGCCAATCGTCGGAGGGCTCTCATTCTTCGGCGGTGCACGTCGCGTGCAGGAGTACGTGGTAGTGGCCGTGCAGGGGTTCGACTACAGCTACGCCTACAGCGGTCAGGCCGGCGGCTCCGTCACCGAACAGGGGACCGGGACGACCGTCTCGGATTCGCGCAAGTTCTCGGGCTCCGGTGGGGGGCGCGTCAAGCTCCCCGGGGTGTTGGCACGCTCCTCGTGGGAGTACACGGTCGCCGTGGTCGGCGTCGGCTACCGGGGCGAGAGCGGCGGCTTCCACGCCGTCGTCGACCTCGACTTCTCGGCGCCCAAGATCGACCCCGACGGCTATATCGACCTGGGGCCGCTGCAACAGCTCCAGATGCCGGGCCCCGTGCGCGACATCGACGTCGGTGGCGATTTCCGGGTCGGTGGCTTCAGCGCCGGCGCCAACGTGAAGCTCTTCACGTTTGCCGGGTACGCGGCGGGCGCCAGCGCCGACCTGTTCGTCAGCCAGGAGTTCTCCTCCTTCGACATCGGGCTCTCCTACCACGGCAAGGCCCGGGCCCTGATGGCGGACCAGTCGGCCGCCCTGGAGCTTGGCTTCAAGCCGAGAGAAGACGTGAAGGTCACGCTGATTGCAGGCGTCCGCGTGTTGAGCAGCTACATGCCGGCCGTTCACTCCAGCGCCAGCAAGGACTTCGGCCGCAGCACCGCGGGCTCCTTCGGGGGAGCCTCGTCCAACCTCGACTACTCGGGCAGCTACAACGCGAGCGCCTCGGGATCGGCCCGCGTCATAGCTGACCAGGACGCTCAGCTCACCAACGTCGTGACCTACGCGCCGGGCATCAAGGTCGACCTGCTCTCGCGAGGCGTTTCGCTGGGCGGCGGTCCCATCCTCGATCATAACGGCAAGGTGATCGGCGGGCGGGCCTCGGCGACCTGGGAAGTCGTCAAGGACCGAATGGAGCTCGAAGCCGGCGGATTCAGCGCCGGCAGAGGCAACTCGGGCGGTATGGTGACGCTCGGCGTGAGCTTCTGATGCCCAAGGAAAACCGGGGACACACGACCTATTTTTTTAAAATAGGTCGTGTGTCCCCGGTTTTTCCGGTTTTTTTTCTCCTGCTGGCGGCGGCGGTCCAGGCGGGGGGGGCGGGGACGACCGCGGAGCAGGTGCACGGCAGGGCCCGAGAGCTGCTGGAAGGGAAGGGGACGGCGGCCGAGGCGCTGGTGGTGCTCGAGGAGGGGCTCAGGGCGCATCCGAAGGCCGAGGCGCTGCACCGATTGGCCGGAATCGCTGCCTTCCGGGAGAGGAAAGTCGAGCGTGCCCGGACGGCCTTCGAGGCGGCGATCCGACTGAAGCCCGAGGAGCCATTCAACTACCTGAAGCTGGCGTCGCTCCATGTGTGCGAGCGGGCAGACGTCAAGTCCGCCGATCAGGTCCTGGCGCGGCTCTTCGCTGTCCAGCCTCGCGATGTCGCGAGCCGTGAAGAGGCGGCAGCCATGTGGGCCGAGTGCGGGGAGACCGATCGCGCCATCTCGCTCTGGCTGGCTCTGGCGAGGCTTGCGCCGTCCCAGGCGTGGATGTACCGGTTCAAGGCGGGCCAGCTCTACCACGCTGGCGGCCGGTACCAGGACGCGCGCTCACTGCTGGGCCGGGCGCTGGCCGATGGCCCCAAGTCGAGCGCCGAGCTTCCGGCGCAGCTGGGCGCCACGCTGGCCCGGATGGGAGAGAAGAAGGAAGCTGCACGGCTCTTTCGCGTGGCGCTGGCCCGCCGTCCGGATCTCGCGCTGCGTCAACGGCTCGAGACAGAGCTCGGGGCGCTGCAGGCGCGGTAGGAACCAGCGTCTGGCCGCCCGCGGAGCCTTCCGACGAGCCGACGCTGCCGCGCAGGCTCGAAAGCGCTTGCAATTCGAGACCTTCGTCCCTATCATGTCGCGCTTCCCGAGTGGGGCGGAGGTGGTTTGTGGTTTCAAGGAGAATCGGGTCCGTTGCCGCAGTAGTCTTCGTGTTCGGGACCCTCGCTAGCGACAGCCCGGCGCAGACGCTGTACCGGTCCTGGCGCGAGAGCTCGGATGTGATGACGGCGCGGATCGTGGCGCAAGTCGAGGTCGCGCCCGGCTACTGGGGAAAGGCTCGAGGCGCCACCCGTCAGGACCCGCCCCCGACGCCGCCCTCACCGCCCTCCTGGCACGAGCCGACCTACTCGGAGCGGCCCATCCAGGTCACGGTGCGCCTGGAGCGGCCGGCGCCTCTGCGCCCAGGCGAAATCGAGGCGTTCGCCGTGGCGGCAACCCATAGCTACGGCCAGCCCTCCGTCCGCGTTACGCTGACCCCCGTTCGCACTTCGTGGACCTACTCGGGCCAGCTCACTGCCTTCGCTCCGGCCAGCTCCCAGGCCGAGGGCGCCGTGGCGTTCTCCCTGACACCCAGAGGCCGCCACGCGATCCGGCCGCCGAACGCTCTGACGGCCGCGCGCGTCGGCACGGGACTTCCCGATGAGCCGATCGTCATCGAATTCGACGACCCGGGTCTGGCCGACGACGGAAACGCCGCGACCACCTATCCGTTCACGGTTCACCGCAAGCGCAATCTCTGGCCCGACAAGCTGATCGCCTCCGGGGTCTACCGGCCGGAGCCCGGCAGCGCCCGGCAGCGCATCGTCATCGAGAAGGGCGGTCCCTTCAACCCGGGAAGCCAGTACCTGGTCGATGGTGGCGACTATCAGGTCTCCCTGCGAATCGTGAAGTACGGTCAGGACTACACGCCCGAGCCGAGCGACGAAACGCGGCTCGACTTCCGGTATCGCGCCGGTTCCGGTTCGTACAGCCGGGAGGCCACGCAGGCCCTGCGATTCGAGCAGTTGAGCCGCTGACGGCGGCTCAACTTCTCGGTAGCGCGGGCGGTTGCGTGTCCGCGGCGAAGTCGAGCTCCTCGACGGCACGCGCCGTCAGCTCCATTTCGGAGTTCAGGCTGCGCACCCGGCCTGCCAGCGCGTTGAGCTCCAGGCTGGTCGACTGCGCGTCACTCGCTTTGAGTCGCATCAGCGAGAGCAGCATCTCTTCGAGGGTCGTGTAGTAGTAGTTCAGACTGCCAATGACGCGCTCGCGGCCGTGGACCATATCGTCCAGATGCTCCAGGCGGCGCCTGAGCGACTCGGCCACCTGTTCGTACTGGCGCCGCGCGAAGGGGTCGGCGAGCGAGGCGAGCTTGCTCTCGGTGGCCGCCAGACGCTGCCGGGTGCCGGCCGCGTCGGCCTGCTCCAGGAACAGCTCGATCTCTCGCCAGCGGCGAGCCAGGCGGAACGTCGCCGTCATTAGCTGCGTCAGATCCTCCAGGAAGCGGTCGGCGTCGACGTCGCGAGCCAGCCGCAGGCCGTCGCTCAAGCACCTGCGCACCTGCCGGTAGAGCCGCATCGAGCGCTCCAGGTAGTCCCGCATCTCGGCGCCGGGCATCACGCGCGATTCCTCGTACAACAGCTCCACCGGATCGCGCTCGAGCACCAGGTGGCGCGGCAACGACCCGAGCCCGATGAGCGTGCCCTGCAAGGCGCCTGCGGCCAGGGCTACGACGGCTGCGGGGACCAGCCCGGCCAACAGGTTGACTGAGGACGCCACGCTGATGAAGGCATTGCCGAGCAGGGTGGCCAGCGCCACACCCAGGACCACCGATAGCCGCGCCACACCGTCCCGGACGCCGGCGCCGGCGGCCCAGCCTGCCAGCGCGCCGACGATCAGGAATCCGAAGGCGGGGTAGGCAGGCACTACCCACTGGGCCACGGCTGCCGCGGGGATAAACCCGAGGAGTGTGTCGCGAACCCTCGCCTGGGTTCCCAGTCCGACGTGGATGCCTGCGAAGATAGCGCAGGCCAGAAGAAGCGGCTGCCAGATCGGGGCGAACAGCGGGAAGGCCATCGCCGCCACTCCGAGCGTCGCAGCCACGGCCCCGGTCGTTCGGGCCAGCTGGGCTGGCCGGTGAACCTCGACCGTTCCTATCGTCGCGGGAGCTCTTCGCGCGAGTACCTGCGCGGCGGCTGTCGGAAGCGTTTCGGTTTCGGGGAGGGTCACGGGTGGGGGGAGCTCTCTCTCAGGGGCTTCGCCCCCGAACCCCCGCTGGGCTGCCGTCGCCAGGCCGCGCGGGGAGTTGCCTGGCTATCGAGCGCCGAGAGTTCGCGTGCAGGAACCCGGCAATCGGTGGGACATGGGTCCAGGAGCAGCCCCTTCACCGTGCGGCCTCCAGGGCCATGACCTTTCCGCGCTTGACGGCCAGGCTGCTCTGGGCGTCGCTCATCGGGGCGTCGAAGCGGTTGAGCATCGAGCGGTAGCTCTGCACCTGGGTGTCGAGGGCCTGGCTCTTCAGTTCTTTCCTGTTGCGGTCGGTCGTCAGCGACAGCTGGTTTATGAGAACGCGCTTGGCCTCGTCCCGCTTGCCCGTCTGGTAGAGGCGCATGGCCGAATCGAGCGTGACGGCGGCCTGAGTCGACTCCACCGTTTCCAGGACCCGCAGATCGCGGGAAGCGGCCACGCGGGCGTCGTCTTCCACGGCTTCGACGGCCAGCGGGCGGCTCAGGCGCTGGGGGGCGTCGTTCTGGACATCCCGGAAGGCCAGCTCAAAGGCCCCGACCGGCCGGCTGCCGGGCTGGGCCGAGTCGAGCATCAGCCGGAGGACTACCTTGCGGGTCTGGCCCCCGTAGAGATCGCCCAGGGCTACCAGCGTCGAATTCCCGTCGCGCCTGACGGAGTATCCGTACACATCACCGATGCGGACACCTGCGGCGGGTGTGATGCGCAACACGGCCTGGCGGGCTGCCGTCTGCATCAGGTCCTTGAGCTCGGAGGCATAGATCCCCGAGACCTGATCGGGGCTCTCGATAAAGTGGTACTGGCCGGAGCCCGACTCTGCCATGCCTTGGAGGAGATCTTCATTGAACTCCGCACCCATTCCGAACGTGCTGAGCGTCACGCCCTTGGCGTGCCATTCCCCGGCCATGCGGTTCAGCCGCGCGGGATCGGTCTCGCCGTTGTTGGCCAGGCCGTCGGTCATTAACAGTACCCGGTTGATCCAGCCGGACTGCCGGTTCTTGGCCACCTCTTCGCAGCCTCGGAGGAAGCCGCCCGAGAGGTTCGTCGAGCCACTGGGCGTGATCGCGTCGATCAGCTTGCAGAGACGAGCCTTGTCCTGGACCGGGCTGGCCGCGGAGAGGAGCTCGACCTCGCTGTCGTAGACGACGATCGAGAGGACGTCGCTGGGCGAAAGCGTCTCGACCAGCTGCCTGGCCGCCTTGCGAAGGTAGTCGATCTTGCGCTCGCTGGTCATGCTGCCGCTCTTGTCGAGCACCAGGGCCAGGTTCAACGGCGGGCGGGCGACCGAGGGCATCGAGCGGGCCGTCAGACGCACGGCCACGAACAGATCGGAGTCCTGTCCGGCGCCAGTGGCCGACTGGCTCGGCAGCACTTCCATCGTGATGCCGCCCAGGCTGGTCACCGGGGCGACCGTGTGCGGCGTGACGATCGGCGGCCTGGGTGGCGGCTCGGGCCGGGTGACGGTGGCGAACGGAGAACGAATCCAGGGCCCCAGCCCGACGACCACGGCGGCCACGGCACCTGCCAGGATTGCGGGGACTTTCCAGCGTTGCATCTCGAACCTCCGGCTCTTCTTCGAAGTCGTTTCGACCTCTCTGACAGACTCCCCCTGTCCGGGTTCCTCCATTCTCAGGAAACCACAATTCGCCGCGGATGGCCAGCTAGGGAGTAGCCAGTAGCCAGTAGTCAGTAGCCAGTAGGCTCGGCTGGCCACAGCCGTCGAGCGGGCGAAATCCCACGCCGGCTAACACCCCGCCCAGGCCTCACCCCTCAAGCCTCGAGCCTCAAGCCTCACCTCTCACCCCAGCGCCTTGGCCAGCATCACCGTTGTGCTGCGGCCGGGAATGAAGAAGAAGAGCAGCTCGTCCATCAGCTCGTGCATGATGAGGATGCCGCGGCCGCCGATGGCCCAGTCCTTTCGAATGGCCAGCTCGCGGAAGTAGCCGGGGTCGAAGGTACGCCCGCCGGGGTCGGTCAGGAGCAGGACGAACCGGTCGGTGTCGAGGCGGTAGTCGACAGTGATCGTGAGGTCGCGCTGGTAGCGGGAGCCGTGGTCGACGGCGTTGTTCATCGCCTCGTTGACGGAGAGCACGATGTCCTCCGAGACGACGGTAGCGACGCCCGCGGCCGAAAGCAGCGAGCGGAAGTGAGCGTCGACTTTCGCCAGGGACGCCAGCTCGGCCGGCAGCTCCAGGCGCGTGAATCCGCGGAGCGGGATCATGAGGCCTCCCGCCAGGACGGCACCGCGAACCGGAACCGGAAGGTGCCCGCTGATCGTTCGAAGTCCAGCGTCGCTCCGTGGCTGTCGAGGATGTGCCGCGCGTAGGCGAGCGAGAGATCGATCTGCCCGCCTGCGATGGAGAGGAACTGGTCGACCTGCTGGCGCTCCTCGAGGAGCGACGCGATGGAGGCGAGCTCTACGGAGTCGCTTTCTCCTTCCAGTCGTGTGATCACGGACTTCCCCTCGAGCGCCAGCGCCACTCGCAAGCGGCCCCCGGCAGACAGCAGCCGGGCACACGCCGCCAGTGTCAGCTCCAGCGCTCTAGTGAGCTGCTTGGTGTCCACGTAGACATCTGGCAGATCCCGGGCGACTTCGAGCTCGACAGCGATGCCCGCCGCCGAGCTCCACGTCTCGGTTGCCGAACGAACTGTCTCTTCCATCACCGAGAGCCGGCGCAGGAGCCGGACCGGCCCCATCTCGATATCGGAGAACCACGTCAAGGTCCGCGCGTCCTGGTGGAGCCTCTCGAGCCGGGCATCTGGAGTGCCGCCGGGCGGCGAGGCCTGGAGCCCCTCGACGCAGTGGAGGAGGCTGTGCAGGCCGGCGGCAAAGACCTCGTCGCGGCGGCGTTGCCCCACGCGTGTCTCCGTCACGTCCCGCAGCGCCGCCACCAGGCCTTGCGAGGTGCCTCGCGCCGAGTTGAACGGCGTGACGCGCACGGACAACACCCGTCCGCGCGGCTTCAGCAGCACGACGTCCGAGGTCGTGGCCCCCAGCCCGGGCAGGCCCGCCAGGAAGACCTCGAGGAGCACGGAACGCTCCTGGCCTTCCACCAGGCCGAACATCCGCCGCGCGGCCTCGTTGAGCTGGCGCAGCTCCCCGTCAGGGCCGGTCACCACGATGCCGTCCGCCAGGCTCCCGACGATCGCCTCCAACGCACGCTTTTCGTCGAGCAGGTCCTGGTAGGTGCGGCTGTTGTGGATGGCCGTGCCGACGTGGCCCGCCATCGCGACGAGGATGTCCTCGTCCTCCTCGTCGAAGACGGCACCGCCGGACTTGTTGAGGACCTGCACCGTGCCGATCACCCGGTCGCGCTCCTTGACGGGCACTGCCAGGACAGAGCGGGTCTGGAAATGAGTGGTCCGGTCGGCCTCTCGGAAGAACCGCTCGTCGGCCGCCGCGTCGTCGATGCGCAGCGGCCGGTCGTTCTTGACGACCCAGCCGGCCAGGCTGCGGTCCATCGGCACGCGCACCTGGCGCAACTGTCCGGGATCGGCGCCGCCGAGCTGAGTGTGAAAAGTCAGCTCGTCGGAGCTGGCTGTGGTGAGCAGGATGGAGCTTGCCTCGGCCTGTGTCAGGCGCATCGCAAGCGACATGATGCGTTCGAGGACGACGTCGAGCTCCAGCGTGCTGTTGACGAGCGTGACGGCGTCCATCAGTGCGGCCATCCGTTCCCTGAGGCGGGCCGCCCGCCGGGAGCCGGCCGATCTGCGCGGTGCTGGCGGCTGCATCAGTCGGCGCTCCCGTAGAGCTCGAAGACGGCGAACGGTAAGAGCGCGTGGAAGCGCGCCGGCACCGTGTCGTCGGGACAAAGCGACAGCAGACGGTCCAGCGGCAGGCCGGTCGAGGGGCCGCCGGCGGAGGCCAGTATGGCGGTCGCGGCTGCGCGGAGATTTCCGCACGCAGCCAGCCCGGCCCGGTCCGCCGACTGGCGCATGCCTGCCTGCCAGAGCGGCAGCTCGCTGGCGAGCTTCGGGGCGAGCGCCAGGCAAGGCTGGGAAAGTTCGCTCACGGTGGCCGCATCTAGCCACGGATCGAGCGTCCGGATGGGACGGAACCGGCGGGCTCCCTGGTACCAGCCGGCGCCCAGCTGATGGACCAGCCCTGCCAGGACGGCGAGGCGGTCGGGCCCTAAGCCGGTCAATCCGACGTGGCCAAGCATCCGGTGTCCGAGAGCGCGACCCAGCACGAACAGACTCTCGGCACGTCCGAGCCGGCTGGCAAGCACGGGTGCGGCCAGGACGAAATCGGAGCCGGGCACGGCACCCGACTCGAGCTCGTCGGAGACCAGCATGCGACAGGGTTCGCACCCCAGCGCGCTTGCCGCTTCCCGTAACCAGGCCGCGTGCTGAGGAAACCGCTCGGGGCCGGCGGGGAGGGCGTTCGGCGGTGCGGGCGGCCCGGGGCTCCAGCCGAGCTTTGTCGCAAGAGCCCGGAAGACCCGGCCTGCCGGCTCGCGTTGCTCGGCCGGGCTGCGCAGCCAGCCTCCCGGTTCGGCAGTCGAAACGCCGGCGGGCGGCGGAAGCGGCCGGGTCGCCGCGGCCCTCAGGTACTCGCTCGCCTCGCGATCCTCCGGGTCCAGGAGGGCCAGCGCGGAGAAGGCCGTCCGGGCGATGACGTGTCGTCCGGTGGAGTGCGCCTTGCGGGCCAGCTCGCGATAGACGGTGGGGTCCAGCGGCCGGGCGCGGCACCGGCTTTCCAGCTGGTCTTGCGAAGGCGCGGCCAGAAAGGCGACTGGCCAGAAAGCCGCCGCTTGCGCCTGGAGGATGGTCGCGGCGGCGTCTGCAACGGGCAGGACCCTGGGCGGTTCTGGCTTTATCCCAAAAGGAGCCGGCGGAGCTGCCGGCTCCATCGGCTCCAGTCGTCCCGCTACCGTCCGAACCTCTCCCAGCATCAAGTCCACATGGCGGAGGTTCAGCTCGCACGTCATCGGCGCCAGCAGCCTGGCAAAGTCGAGGACGAACCCCTCGCCGGTGACGTCGGTCATGAAGCCCTGCGGGCCGCCCGCGGCCAGCGCTTCGAGCGCCCTGTCCAGCTCGCTGCGCGGGATCGGCACCACCCAGAAGACCTTCGGTCCGGGGTCGAACCGGACCCGCAGCGTGCCGTCCGGGACGAGCTCGAGCACGATGTCGATGGTGAGCGGAATCCCCTTGAACGAGCACTTGATCCGCAAGCGGCCCGGCTCCATCCGGGCGACGAACCCCTTCACGTCGGGCCGCCGCTTCGCGGTCTCACGCTCCAGGAGGCGCTCCAGCCGCCACTGAGGCAGAGCGCTCCGCATCTGGAGCAGGACCAGGTGCGGAGGTCCGTCCGTCTTTCGCAGCTCCAGCAGCGCCTCCCGGATCTCCAGCACTTCCTCGAGCAGCACGTCCCGCACCGAAATCAGCTGGCCGCCTGAGGCCGTACGCGCGATGGACTGCAGCGGCCGTCCTCTCTGTCCGATCAGCCCCAGCTGCGACGCCAGCGCCGACATCGCAGCGGTGAGTGTCCTCTCCCGTGCGCTGTTCACATCGGCGAGCCCGCGAAGGCTCTCCGGCACTTCTGCCAGCGCGCGCGCGGCACGCTCGAAGTCACCCCGCTCGGCGTGGAACTCTACCCGGGCGATCCAGCCGCCGGCCGCCATGGGTTCCCGGACCGTCCGGTCCTGGAGCTCTGCGAGGGCCGCACGCTCGACGGGGCCGTACAGCCGCCGACGATCGATCCAGTCGAGCAACCGTCCCCAGAGCCGGATCAGCCGGTGAGCTGGTCGCTCGCCGCCAGCCGGGGGCGGTCCGGCGGGAGCCGTGGGGCCGTCCGGCAGCCGGCCGCCCGTGCGCTCGACGGGGCCCTCGGGGACGACGGCTCCGGGGGGTGGCTCCGGTGTGTCGTCCATCCGCTGGGAAGGCTCCACGCGCGGTGACCGGTCGTTCGTCGCCCGGCTACTCCTCGTCCTCCTGGGCGCCGAAGCCGCTCTCCTTCACCACGGCGTCCGCCACGGTGGCAGGCACCTCTTCGTAGTGGGAGAGGGTCATCGTGTACTCGCCTCGCCCGCCGGTCATCGACCGCAGGGAGATGATGTACTTGTAGAGCTCTGCGAGCGGCACCTGCGCCTTGATGATCTGGCGCTTGCCGTCGGGCTCCATGCCCAGGATGCGGCCGCGGCGGCTGTTGAGGTCGCCCATGATGTCGCCCATGTTCACCTCGGGGACGCTCACCTCGACGGTCATCACGGGCTCCATCAGGATGGGTTTGGCCAGGCGCGCCACCAGCTTGAACCCCTTGGATGCGGCGGTCTTGAACGCCATTTCCGAGGAGTCGACGGCGTGGTAGGAGCCTTCGAAGACGGTGCAGCGGAAGTCGGTCATACCGAAGCCTGCGAGGATGCCGCGGACCATCGCTTCCCGCACGCCCTTCTCGACGGCGGGAATGAATCGGTTGGGGATCTTGCCGCCGACGATGGCGTCCTCGAACTCGAATCCGGTGCCGGTCGGCAGCGGCTCCAAGCGCAGCCAGCAGTCGCCGTACTGGCCGTGGCCGCCGGACTGCTTCTTGTGCTTGCCCTGGCCCTCGGCCTTGCCGCGAATGGTCTCCCGGTACGGGATCTTTGGCTTGGCGACTTCGCAGTTGACGTTGTAGCGATCCTTGAGGCGGCGCACGAAGGTGTCGACGTGGAGCTCACCGGTGCCGCTCACGACGAATTCGTGGGTCACTTCATTGTTCTCGGTGTGGATGAACGGGTCCTCGGCGCGCAGCTTCGAGAGGGCGGTCGAGAGGCGTTCGGTATCCTGGGCCGTCTGGGGGCGGAGCGCCACGGAGAGATAGGTATCCGGTCTCCTCCTGTCCGGGAAGCGAGCGGGGCGCTTGTCGCTGGCGATGGTGTCGCTCCAGTGGAGGCCCTTCACCTTGAGCAGCGCGCCGATCTGGCCGGCGGAGAGCGACTGCGCCTCGACGCGCTCTTTGCCTTTGAGCCGCATGATCGGACCGATCTTTTCCTTTTCGTCTCGGGTGGTGTTGACGATGGTGCTGCCGGGCGTCAACGTGCCCGAGTACATACGGACCAGGAATAGCTCGCCGACGTGCGCTTCCGTCAGCACCTTGAAGACTCGGCCGCAGAGCTCTTCGGAGCCATCGGCCTTGAGGAAGACCTTCTCTTCCTTGCCGGCCAGCGGCACGGCGGGAGTGCGGTCGACGGGCGAAGGAAGGAACTTCACGATGACGTCCATCAGGAGCTGCACGCCGATGTTGTGGGTGCCCGAGCCGGGCACCACGGGGACCAGCTTCCGTGCGAGCACGCCGATCCGGATGCCCCGGTCGATCTCCTCGGCGCTCAGCTCGTCGCCCTCCAGGTACTTCTCCGTCAGGGCGTCGTCCGCCGCGGCTGCAGCCTCGACGAGGGCTTCGCGGTACTTCTGGACGACGGTCTCCATGCTGCTGTCGATGGGGCCTTCCTTCGACTTGCCACTGTCGTCGGTGAAGACGTGCGATTTCATCGTGAGGAGGTTGACGTAGCCCTTGAAGGTCCCCGCTGCGCCGATCGGAACGGCGATCGGGACGAGGTTGCCTTCGAGGTCGGCCTTGAGCTCGCCGATGGCCTTTTCGAAATCGGCGTTCTCCTTGTCCATCTTGCTGAGGAAGCAGGCGGCCGGCAGCTCCAGCTGGGAGCAGAAGCTCCAGACCTTGGCGTTCTGGGCTTCATTGGCGTGCACGGCGTTGGCGACGAGGATGGCGGCGTCCATGTCTTGCAGGCAGGTCTGCACTTCCGGCAGAAAGTCGACGTAGCCGGGACAGTCGACCACGTTGAGCTCGGTCTCGCGCCAGGAGGCGGTGATCGGGACCGCGTTGATGGAGATCCGTCTGTGAATCTCGTCGGGATCGTAGTCGGTGTGGGCCGTGCCGTCGTCGACCTTGCCCATCCGGGTGACTCCCCCGGTGTCGAAGAGCATCGCCTCTGCCAGCGACGTCTTGCCCGTTCCCCCGTGACCGACCAAAGCGAGAGTCCGGACGTTCTCCGGCGCGATCTTGTCCATCTCTGCACACCCCGGTGCCAGCGGCCTGTGAGTGGTGTCGTCGCTTGTGCCCGGAGGGCCGTTCGGGGCTCGCGACGCGGGGGAAAGCATAGTACCGCGAACCGCCGCATGGCAAGCAAAGATGCGGCCTCGGGCCGGTGCCCGGTGACCCCGGTACCGCCCCGGAAAAAACCTGCCCGTCAGTCCTCGAACTTCAGATTCGGGGGGAGCGGCTTGCCGTAGACCTCGGTGGCGAGTTCGTGGAAATGCTTGCCGGTGGATTCGGACAAGCGGTAGCCGAGCTTCTCGAGCCCGGCCTCGACTGCCTCCCGTGTCGGCGCCTCGACCTCCAGGTACGGCGGATATCCCGGCCACTCGTCGATCTCGTAGAGGATGTCGCCCAGCAAATAGGATTCGCGGTCCTTTTCGTCAACCCTTCGCAGCCCGAGCCCCAGCGCTTCCAGGAACAGACGGGTCTCGCCGGGATCGCTCACCTCGGTCTCGTGCTCGCGGCTCTCCTTGAACGGGCCCGACCCGATGCGTTCCTTGAAGGTGAGCGTGCACTTGCCCGAGAACGATCGCACTCGCACGTACCCGCCGCGCGCGAAGAGGCGGCCGTCCGGAAAGTCGAACATCTGGTTGACTTCTCGCCCCTTCTTGACGCGCTCGGCGCCCAGTTCGAAGAGCTTGCGCCGCAGCTCGCCCGGGTCGACCCCCAGCACCTTGACCTCGATCTCGGCCATCGCCGCTGCCTCCTCAGACCGAATGCCCCATCCTCTCCAGCAGCTTCTCGTCGGAGGCCCAGCGGGCGTGAACCTTTACCCGCAGCTCCAGCTGCACCTTGCCACCCGTGAACCGGCGGATGCGGTCGCGCGCCAGCGTGCGAATCTTCGAGATGTTCTGGCCGGCGGCGCCGATGAGAATCGCCTTCTGCGAATCGCGCTCCACGAGCAGCTCGGCCTCGATGCGGACGGAGGCTTCGCCTTGCTCCACCGTCTCCACGTGCACGGCACACGAAAACGGCACTTCTTCCCGGGCCACCCGGTAGACCTGCTCCCGGATGAACTCTCCGAAGAGGAACTCGTCGGGCTTGTCGATTTGCGTGTCTGGCGGGTAGAGCAACGGTCCCTCGGGCAGCAGCGAGGTCACGACGCGATCCAGCTCCAGCAGGTTCTCCTTCTTCAGGGCCGATACGGGCACGATCTCCTTGGGCTCGAAGATCTTGCAGAGCTTGTCCAGCAATTCGGGCAGCTTGCCCCGGCCGACGAGGTCGAGCTTGTTGAGCACCAGCACCACGGGCGCCCCAGAATCCTTCAGCAGCACGCCCCAGGCATAGCGCACGCGCTCCACCTGCGGCCGGGCGGCGTCTACGACGAACAAGGTCGCGTCGGTGCCTTCGACCGATCGGGCGATCTCGCGCCGCATGAACTTCCCCCGCGTCCTCCCTTCCGCGTGCCATCCTGGGGTGTCGACCAGGATGGCTTGCCGCTCGTCGGTGGTGGAGATGCAGCGCACCTGGAAGCGCGAGGTCTGGGGCTTGGCGCTGACGATCAGCGGCTGCCGGTCGAAGAATGCGTTGATCAGCGTGGATTTGCCCGAGTTGGGCAATCCCAGCACCGCAATGAACCCGGAGCGGAAACCGGGCCGCTCGCCGATTTCGGAGCCGACGGAGCTGTTCACTCCGTAACCATTACGCTGTGGTTCGCCTCGGGAGCGTTGCGGCTCATGACGTTCAGCACGAGCATGCTCCTGCGGAACGGACCCGCGGGCTTCTTGACCGTCCACTTGAAGGCGGTCTCTTTGCCGGGCTCCAGCGATTCCAGCTCGAAGGCGGCGGGGCCGGACGCCAGTGCATAGCCCTTCGGCAGGGCGAGCTGGACTCGGACCTTGCTGGCTGCCTGGGTGCCGGCACTCACGATCGTCGCCGAGACCTCGAAGCTGTCGCCCGCGAAAACCGCCGACGGAGCCAGCAAGCCCAGGTAGGCGCCCTTCAGCATCCGTCCGGATGCAGCGATCTCGGCCACGCTGGCCAAGAACCCGGAGGTCTGCTGGCGCAGCGCGTCGATCTTCTGCTTGAGGGCCGGACGTTGCGAGGCGCTGGGGCGGAAGACGTAGGCCAGCGCGTCGCCGTAGACGGCAGCCGACTTGAGATCGTGGTCCATCAGGCCCTGGCCGAAGAGACTGCGCATCTCCTCGGGCCCGCCGTCGGAAGGGACCAGGAAGCTGGCCAGCAACTTGATGTTGTGGCGCACTCCGTGAGAGGCGTCCTCGACTGCGGCCAGTGCCTGCTCGACGCGGATTGCGTCCGTGGTGTCGACAGCCGCCTTCAGCTTGTCGGCCGCTGCTGTGAACTGCTCGTCAGAGGCCCGGATGCGACCCGCGATCATCTCGATGTAGCCAGTCGGGGCCGCCACGACCTCCTGGTCCTCGAAGGCAGAGCCCGAAGTCGGCGGCGATGGCGGGCCCGCCTGCGGGTCGAACGCCAGCCGCACGCCCTGGTCGACCTGGCCGGGCAACCGGTAGAGCGTGATCCCGGAGTTGAAGACGGTGTGCAGCTGCAGCCCGCCAGCCAGGATGCCGGCGCCGATGGCGATGATGCGTGCGAAACTCGTGGGATCGACGAAGTGGACCAGCTGCGCGATCTGCGAAATGGCTCCGGCGACGTTGGCGATCTGGCGCTCCTGCCGCGAGAGCTTCTGCTTGCGGATGACGGTCTTCACCATCGACTCCAGCACAGCGTTCTCGGAGGCATCCACACCGTCGTCGAGCACCTGTGCGGCGGCCTGCGAGAAGTCACCGGTCTGGGCGCCCGCCAGGGCGTGCTCGGCGCCGTACTGGGCCGGCGTCTTCGTGAGCGACACATATCCGATCTTCGGCGGCATCAAGAGCAGGAACTTCCCGAGGATCTTGGCGCCGATCTTGGTCAAGGTCTCGGGGTTGATGCCGCCGAACCCGTCCCCAATCTGGATGCCCGCCCACTTGATGTAGGTCGTCGTGAGGGCCGTGAAAATCCCGCGCACGCGAGACTTCGCCGGCTCCTTCATCTTCGCCGTCACGAGGTCGACCGCGTTGTTGAGGGCAAAGATGACCCGCTGCGAGATCATCAGCCGGATCTTCTTGATCACCGCGCCGACGATCGGCAGGTTCTCGAACTTGTCGCCGATCTTCTTGAGGACGTTGCAGGCCCCGTAGATGAGATCGATCAGGTCATAGATGCCTTCCGTGGCGTCGTCGGCCATGGAAAGCGAGGAGTCGAAGCCGGTCTTGACGACCGTCTGGGAGAGCCAGAGCCGCTTGAGCGTCTCTTCCTGCTCCGGCGTCATCGAGCCCTGCCACTGCGTGAGAAGCTGGTTGGCGAGATCCTGGTTGTAGCTCTTGAACTTGATGAGGTCGAGCAGGTACTTGAGCGGGATCGTCGCCCAGTTGGGCGGCAGGTTTATGCCGAACGCCTTCAGGAGCGTGGCGATCTCGTCGTTGAACTCGACCAGGAAGGCGCCAAGGAGCTTCTCGAGCAGGTCCCGAGCCATGACCTGGTCGATCGGCAGATCGCCCAGGTACTTGGTGGCCTCGGCCGCCTGGGTCAGGAACTCCGCCGCCGAGGCCGGGGGCAGAATGGGCGTGTACTCCTGATGATCGCGCGCCGGCTGCTGGCCCATGGCCAGCTTCAGAAGCTGCGGGCTCAGGTCCACCTGTCCGCAAAGGAGCAGGCTGGGCGTGAACGAAACGAGGAGGAGCAGGCAAAGAAAAGTCCGCCGCAAGCCATGCCTCATACGAGCCTCCGAAGGGTCAAGCGCAGGATACTCAGGGTACTCCAGGTTGCGAGATACTCGACTGCTCGCCTCTCGCTGTTTCGAAAAGTCGCGCAATTATTTCATGACATGGCCCTTTAGTCAAGCCTGAAACGGCGCGGGGGGCGGCGGACAAAGTCGGCGAAAGGCCGGTACACCGGAAGCCCGGCCAACCGACCGGACGACTGCCAGATTTCAATCGGGCTTCCGGAGCCAGTCCCCGTTTTCCGCCTCCGGGCTCGCGACTTTGCCGAGACCCTGCATAGCGAGGGGGGCGACGCCCCAGCTCGGGCACGGACAAGGGCACGGGCAAGGGCGGGGGCGCTCCGGCATGAGGCCGGAGTCGCTGGCTACCCTCTCGGACCAGCCGTTACCGGCGCGGGCGGAACGCTCGCGGCCGAGCTCCGCCCCCGGCTGCCCGGGCGCGCGGGTGGGCGACTGTCGAGTCGACCGCTCGGGTGGCGGTCTTGCCCTTGGGGCCCGTGCCGGTGACGGTCCCCTGGAACTGCTTGGTCGCCTTGTCCCAGGTTCCATCGTAAGAGGTCGTGCCCGTCTGGCCATTGGGGCCGGTCCAGGTCGTTGTGCCGGAAGCCTGTCCTGATAGGAGCTGCCCTGTGGTCTGCCAGCCGACCGACTTGCCCTCGGGGCCGGTGGCGCTGCCGGAGCCCTGAAGCTGACCCGTGCGTGGGTCGTAGGTCCCCGAGACCTCGCCCGTGCCCGTCTTGCCCCGGGGGCCGGTCAGGGTTCCGGTGCCCTGATACTCGCCCGAGAGCACGTTGTACGTCCCCTGGCCGGCTGCCGTGGAGGTCCCGCCTCTGGGGCCCGTGACCGACTTGGAGCCGGACCAGGTCTTGGTCGCCGCCGAGGCGCCTTTGCCCCGGCCCTGCGCGTGCGCTGCACCCGCGCTCACCGTGACTACCAGTGTCAGTGTCATGATCGTGCGTGCTTTCATCTCATGATCCTCCGGGGTGCTCAGGCGGCGAGTCGGGCCGCCCACAATTCGATGGTAGCAGAGGCGGGCTCAGCGAGGGGCCGAGTGGATGCGGTAGATGGCGACGCCGTCCCTTTCGTAGATCGGGACCATCGACCGGTCCGAGGCCGGAGCAAACTTCAGCAGCTCTCGCTCGACCTGGCCGATGTAGACCATCGTCGCGCCCACTTCTCGCAGAAATGACGCTCGGGCAGCCGCGGACGGCTCGCTCCAGTACTCGGCCACGGCCCGCTTCTGCAGCTGGTGGTGGCCCGGGCGCCAGTGGGGATGACTCAGCACGGTGGCCGTTCCGGAAAGGGCCGGGATGACCAGGCTCGCCGGCACGTGGGAGAGCACGGTGTCGGCATCGGTGGCCAGCGTCCGGAGGGCCCGGCTGGCGCGCACTTCCGCCGTAGGCGTCGAGTAGGGGCGAAGGCCCAGCTTGACCTTTTCGCAAAGACGCTGCACCAGCAAGACGTTGCTCGGAAGCTGGGCCACCAACAGAAGTGCGACCACCAACCGGGCCGCCATGCGGCCGCGGGCGGCTTCGATGGCGGGCAGGACGCGGCCGAACAGGAACCGTGTGCCGAGCGCCATGAGCGGCACCACCAGCACGTCCGCGAAGCGGCGCTCGAATCGCACTCCCAGCGGTGTGTGATAGGAATAGAGCAGCGCCCCGCAGACGACCATCCAGACCACCGCCACGCGCTGCCGTGAGGGGATGCGTCGCCGGTCCAGCAGCGCCCCCGCGGCCAGCAGCCCGGCCACGCCGAAGCCCAGGACATACTCGAGGGGGTGGGGCGACAGGTTCATGGATTGCTCGACGACGTGTCGCATCACGGGCTGGCTATAGGTCAGCCACGCCTGTCCAAGGAACGCCGGGCAGCCCGTCGCCAGGAAGGTCAGGAGCACTCCCCCGGGCCGTCGCCAACCGGCCTCCCGGGCTCGCCAGGCGGTCAGCGCGAAGGCGGCCACGGAGGCGCTCACGAAGTGATAGGGGTGGAGAAGTCCGTTGACGCAGATGGCTGCGCCGCCAGCCGCGGCGAAACGGCAGGACCCCGTCCGCACGGCGCAGCCCAGCCAGTGGTACGTCAGCAGCAACAGGCACCAGCTCACGGTCAGGTGCGCCAGTGTGCTGGCCGCATAGAGCGCCACCGTGCCGATATGCCAGCGGTCGGTCGGGTTCCAGCCGCTCGTCTCGACGGGGCCCACGACCCATCCCAGCCCCGAGCCGAGGGCCACGGACAGGACCGCGAACCTGAGCGGAGCCCCGTTTCCCACCGTCCCCCGAAAGAAGAGAGCCAGCACGGGGACCAGGACCGCGGCCGCCAGCAGCCGCGCCGTCAGGTGGGCTGTTGGCGGCTCCATCCCGGTAGCTCTGGCGACCCAGCCCATGGCCACGGACAGGCCGCTCAGGATACGGGGGCGCTGCTCCGTCGTCCCGCACGGGACCGTCGTCAGAAGCTCGCCTCGCATGGCTCGCTCGGCGAAGGAGAAGTACATCAGCACGTCGGGCCAGTCGTCGACGAATCCGAGAAACGTCTCCCCCGGCGCAGCGCGCAGGTAGCCCACGGCGCAGGGTAGCCCCGCGGCTGCGACGAGCAGCAGCGCGACCAGCACGAGGAACCGCCAGCCGACGGGCCTGGAGTCGAGCACGGTGCCGGCGGCACGTTTGCGGACGCCCGCGCCCGGTGGGTCCTGAGTCGCGGTCACACCCGCTACTTCCTGGGCCGATCGAGCATCTCGGCCGTCGTTCGCACGGTGGCCTCGGCGGAGCTGGGGCGCTCGCCGGGCTTACCTGTGTAAGGTCGATGAGGCTTCTTGTCTCCCAGGAAGAGCATCGGGACGAGGCTGGCGGGCCCGAGCGCCGCGGAGCCGCCCCGCAGAATGCCGCCCAGGACGGCGCTGCCGGCAGTGCCGACGATGTTGAACGCGTCGCCCGCGCCTGCGAACTCGAAGTCCTTCAGGCCGCCCGGTGTCCACATCGGCGGCGAGCGGCGCGTATCGAGCAGTAGCGGGTTGACCTTCATCGAAATGCCCTTGTTGCTGTCGGCGATCCCGAAGCTGCCCTCGGCGAAGGCCTGGCGCAGGTCCAAGGCGAGATGACCGGAGACGTGGCTGGCATCGGGCGAGGTCGAAAGTGGGCCGGCCATGCGCCCGCCCTTGAGCTGGGCGTCCCAGCGCAGGTTGCCCAGGTCGTGGTCTGCAAAGGCGAAGTCGACGTAGGCCGCGTTCATGTGGAGCTGACCGGCGGCGACCTGGCCCGGCAAGCTGAGAAAGCTCGGAAGAAATCCCAGGCTGAGGAACCCGCCGGCCCCGCGCAGCTTGGTAGAGGGGTTCTGGATTCCAGCCGCTTTGGCGACCTTTTCGCCGCGCACGATCAGCTGCCGTATGACGACATGGCCGCTGCCCGAGAAGCCGCCCTCGTCGGACTGCGAGCTCCGGATGACGAAGGAAGCGTCGGCGGACCCGGAGGCGATGCCTGCCCATGCCCCCGATTTCTCGAGGATCGTCTCGAGCGCGGCGTTCTTCATCTCGAAGTTCAGCCGGCTCCCATCCGGAGCGCGGACCATCTCGAGAGTTGCCGGCACTCCGAGTACTTTCAGCTTTTGGGTCTTCAGTATCGTTCCGTCCCAGCTGAGCTCGCCCGAGCTGCCGTCGAGCAGCTTGCTGGCCGTGGTCGCCGGGGCGGGCTCGGCGCCCAGCACGAAGCGGCCGGTGAGGAGAGGAGACTGGTGCACGGTGCGAATCCGGCCGTCGAAGGCCAGCGGGCGCTTGGACCGCGACTCGCCGCCCGTGGCCGCCGATATCAGCCGGCCGACCTCGAGGCCCTGAGCTGTCAGGCCGAGGTCCATCCGTCCGCGAGTAGCATCACCGTCCAGGCGGATGGTGCCCTTTCCTCCGAGCGTGAGCGTGACCTTCGACATCCGGGCGCCTCCGTCGGCCAGGTCGATGCGCCCGCCTTCGAACTCCAGCGTCACGAACGACTTGCCGGCCGGCACGCGGGTTCGCATTCCCGCCAGGCTGCAGGACAGTCCCACGCGGCTGCCGTCAAAGGTCACGTCGGCGTCGATGGGCCCTTCGACGCTGTAGCTCCGGGCTAGCTCGGGCAGCAGCTTCTCGATCCAGACTCGTTGCAGGCTGGCCTTTCCTACAGGACGGGGCGTGCCGCTGAGAGCCGACTGCACCGTCAGCTCACCGTGGAACGAGCCGCCCGCCAGCGCGCCCGCCAGGCGCCTTCCCTGCAGGCTACCGGCCGCCAGTCGCAGCTCACCGGCCTCGAACGCCAGCGGCAGTTTCGTCCCGCCCTCCACCGCAAGCGACATCGAGAGCCCTCCGGCCGGCGCACTCACTTCATACGGCGTCTCTTTCGACTCCGAAAGCACCACGCGCAGGTCGGGCGTTCCGCGCACGTCGTACCTGGACGCCACAGCAGGCACCAGCTTGTCCAGCCTCGCACGTCTCAGCATGACCTCCCCCTTCACGCCGGGCTGGTCGATGAGATTCGTCACTGCCACGTCTCCCGCGAACGGCGTGCCGTTCACCAACCCTGTGAGCCGGCTGCCGTACAGCGTCTGCCGCGCCAGCGTGACCCGCCCACCCTGCAGCGTCACGGCAAGCGATTCGGTGCCGAGCGGAACCGCCAGAGACAGCCCCGCCCCCGGAGCGTCCAGCACGACGGTCGTGTCCTCGCGGCTCCCGGCCACCTCGGCCGTCACGGCTGTCCTGCCCTGCACCCGGTACTGCTCCAGCGCCTTGCGGATCGGCGCAGGCAAGTTCTTAGCCAGCCGCCCCAGATCCACGTCGGCCGCGCGGGCCTCGGCCGCCAATCGCATCGACCCCGAGAGCCCCTCGATCTGGATGCCCGCGGTCGCCGGCACCTTCCAGACCGTGACGTCGGCGTCCTTCGCCCTCAAAGCATCTCCCGAGTACTGGACTTTCGCCAGCACAACCCGGATCGGAATGCCTCCGATCTTCTCCGACGGCCAGTCCAGCGCCAGCCCCCGCACGTCGAGCTCGGCGCGCACCGAGGGCCGTTTCGCCTTGCCCTCCAGCCCGATGACAGCCGAGCAGCCGCCCTCCATCGTCGCCGGCAACTTGCGCTTCTCGAGGATCGGCACCAGGTCGAAGCTGGCGCAGTCGGCCCTCAGCGACACTGTCGGGTCCATCAGCGGACCCCGCACGCTTCCCTGGACGCCGAAGAGCCCGTACTTCGTCTCGACCACCAGGTCCCGGCAGAGCGCCTGCCCCGGCCCGAGGTCGAGCGAGCCCGACTTCACGGTCGATAGCCCGACTTCCGGCAGCTCCAGCAGCAACTCCTTCGGTGAAAAATCACCCTCGATGGCCGGCGCGTCCGCGTCCCCGGAGAGCGTCAAGCGCCC
>JACPRK010000112.1 GCA_016190005.1 Candidatus Wallbacteria bacterium
GCTCCAGGCGATGAACACCGGCCACGACGGCTCATTGACCACGGGCCACGCCAACAGTCCGCGCGACATGATCGCCCGCCTCGAGACGATGGTGATGATGGCCGGAATGGACCTGCCGTCGAAGGCCATCCGCGAGCAGATCGCCAGCGCCATCGACCTGATCGTTCAGCAGAACCGCCTGCGGGACGGCAGCCGCAAGATCACTCACATCACCGAGGTCGCAGGCCTCGAGGGCGACGCGGTGGTCTTGCAGGACATCTTCAGGTTCGAGCAGACGGGTGTCGACGAGAAGGGAAAGATACTGGGCCGCCTCAAGCCGACGGGCATCCGCCCGAAGTTCATGCACAAATTCCAGGAGGAGGGAATCGTCCTTCCCGCCCGTATCTTCATGTCCAAGGACGAGGAAGGCGCGACCTGGTAGCGCGCGGATCGCCCAGGTCCGTTGGGACCGACCGATGGAGGTAGCTCGCCGATGGGTATGATGCCGATGCTGCTGGGGATAGGGGCAGTCGTGATGATCGCGGCCGTCTTCTTCTTCGGCAAGGACGAGGACCAGGAAGTCAAGGACCGCATGGCGCAGTTCGCTTCGCTGGAAGGCGAGGGCGGCGAGAAGGCCGAGAGCGCCGCGGTCAAGACCGAGGACACCAGCCAGGCGGTCATCAAGAAGCTGGGGGCGTTCGCCAAACCGTTCACTCCCGACGCGCTCAACGAACGGTTCGGGAAGATGATCGAGAAGGCTGCCGTGAAGTGGCGGCCCAACGAGTTCGCCGCGCTCGTCTACATCTCGTTCATCTTGGGCGGCGCCATCGGATACGGCTACGGCGGCGGGCTCTTTCTGCTCATCTTCTCCTGCGTGGGCGGCGGCCTGCCGTTCTTCTGGCTGAAGATCTGTTTCATGCGCCGGATGTCGGCCATCAGCAATCAAATGCTCGACACCCTCATCCTGCTGTCCAACGCCATCAAGGCTGGTTACAGCCTCCTGCAAGCCATGGACATGATCTCCAAGGAGTCGCCGCCGCCGATGGGCGAGGAGTTCAAGCGAATCATTCGCGAAATCGCGTACGGCGTGCCGGTGGAGGATGCGCTGACGGCCTTCAAGGAGCGCATCCCGAGCGAGGACCTGGACCTGATGGTAACGGTCGTCCTGATCCAGCGGCAGATCGGCGGGAACCTCTCCGAGATCCTAGACAAGATCGCCCACACCATCCGCGAGCGCATGCGCATCCGAGGTCAGATCTCGACCCTAACCGCTCAGGGCAAGATCTCTGGAGCGGTCATCGCGGGCATGCCGATCGCGCTGATCGGCGTGCTCAGGTTCGTCAACCCCGGTTACATCAGCCTGCTCTGGAACTACTCGCCGAAGGACAACTCCTGGCACAGCTGGTACATCCTGGTGGTCTGCGGGATCATGGAGATTGTCGGCTTCATGGTCATCATGAAGATCGTCAATATCGAGGTCTGAGGCCTCCGTCCCCGAGGTAAGGTCGCATGCTGAAGCTCATCTTCGTCGCCGTCATCATCTTCGCGGGCGTCTACGCCATCCTGCAGCTGATGGCGCCGGAGGACCGCGACGTCCAGGAGCGGCTTGGCCGGCTCGACTCCATCACCGCCACGGGCGAGGACAAGTCGGCCTTCGTCTTCAACGAGGAGCTCCAGAAGCCGTTCTCGGAACGGATATTGATGCCTGTAGTCCGGTCGGTTTCTAAAGTGCTCACGAAATCGACTTCGAGCGACTTCGTCGGTCAGCTCCAGAAGCAGCTGGCGCAGGCAGGCTACCCGGGCGAGCTCAAACCCCAGGAGTTCTTCGCTATCCAGGTGATCGTCTTCGTGGTCTTCCTGCTGATGGGCATCGGCATCTGCGCCCTCTGGATTCGCGGCAACTTCATGCTCGCTCTGCAGGTCATCGGTGCCCACGCCATCTTCGGCATCCTGATCCCCCGACTCTGGCTGACGCGGCGCATCTCGGATCGCCAGCACATCGTGCAGTTGCAGCTGCCGGACATCATGGACCTGCTCACAGTCAGCGTCGAGGCGGGCCTCGGATTCGACGCGGGCCTCGGCAAGGTGATCGAGAAGATGAAGGGCCCGCTGCCCGACGAGTTTCGAGTGATTCTCCGCGAGATCCGTGTGGGCAAGACGCGTAAGCAGGCTCTGAAGGACTCGATGGAGCGAATCGGTGTGGTGGACGTGGAGGCTTTCTTCTCGGCGGTCATCCAGGCTGAGCAGCTGGGCGTCTCGCTGGCAAAGGTCCTGCGCGTGCAGTCCGACCAGCTCCGCCAGAAGCGCCGCCAGCGCGCCGAGGAACAGGCCCAGAAGGCGCCGGTCAAGATGATGTTCCCGCTGGTGCTCTTCATCTTCCCCGTGATCCTCATCGTGCTGCTGGGACCCGCAATCATCCGGGCCTACGACATCTTCGTCGAAAAGGGCCAGGGCCCGGGCGGAAAGTAGCCGCCCCAGGCGTCCCGCAATGCGCGAAATCCGAAACGTTACCCGCGGGACCGTGCTGGCAACCGGCGCCCGTTGGGCCAACACGTTCCTGACCAGGCTCAAGGGGCTATTGCTGCGGCTTGCGCTGGAGCCGGGAGAGGCGCTGGTTCTGACCCCCTGCAACTCGGTCCACATGTTCGGGATGCTCTTCAGCCTGGACGTCGTCTTCTGCGACGCCGCCAAGCGCGTCGTGCGCGTGGTCAGGAGGTTGCGTCCCTTCTTCGCCACACTGCCGGTCTCGGGCGCCGTCTACGCACTCGAAATGGCGCCTGGCGCCATCGACGCCAGCCGGACCGAGTCGGGCGACCAGCTCGAGTTCTAGCCGGTCCGGCGCCGCCGCGGACTCTTGGAAATCGCTCCGATGCGACAAGACTCCAGCGGCAATCGGCCCGTTTTTGGCCAAGGCTCGTAAACTCGCCGAATCAACGAGCCGATGGAGTAGTGAGTCGGGTCTGCCAAGTCCATGCGCGCCGTCTGGTTCTCCGGCGCGGGCCGGATTCGAGGCTGACCCAGGAGGCCAACTCCATGTTGCTGACACTCCAGAAGATCGCCCTGTTGTTGCCGCTCTGCGCCCTTTCACTGTGGCTCGCGGGTTGCGGCGAAGGCGCGGGGCTGCAGACCAAAGATACCGTCTTCACGCTGAGGCAGAAGTCGCCCGCCCGGATCGTGCTGGAGATGTTCCCCACGGTCATGGCCGCTGACGGGATCTCGACTGCCCAGGTGTATGCCCGCGTCTTCAATGACGAGGGCGCCCTGGCCGGTCCCGACGTCATCGTCACGTTTGCGCTGACCAACCGTCTGGGAGTCATCACGCAGTCGGCCAACGTCAACGCTTCTGGCGTCGCGAATGCCATTTACACCGCTGGCACGGTCCCGGGGGCGACGACGATCGTCGCCCGCGCTGGGAACGCGTTGTCCACCATCAGTCTCACGCTCATCGAACAGGTTTCGCGCAACTTCTCGGCCAGCGTCATCCAGAGCGCCGGCAGCACCGTCAGCCTGGACGTGGCCGTCACCGTTCCAGGGGTCCCACCGCAGCAGACCGGTGGCATCCCCGTTGGACTTCAGGTAATCGATCAGGAAGGCCAGGCGCTTGCCGCGACGTTCTACCCGTCGGGTGGAACTGGCGTCACCGACACTACCGGCAACTTCTCGGCCCAGGTCTTCCTGGGGCCGCTCACCACGGAGCAGGCTCGGAGCGGCGTCCAGGGCTTCGTCGTCGTCACCGTGAACAACCGGAACCTGTCGCTCGTACCTTTCAGTCTCGGCGGCGGCAGTGCCTCTGGCCCGCGCGCCCCGACTTTCCCGGACTCGGTGGTCTTCACCCCGTCGCAGGTCAGCTTCGGCGTGCGCGACAACTCGACGATCTCGATCCCGCTCCAGGCCCAGTTCCCCCAGAACGCGCGCGGGTTCCCCGCCGTCTTCACCTTGAACCCGGGCTTCGGGACCGCAGAGGCCGGCGGCATCACCGGCTTCTTCACTCCTTCCACGCCCGGTGGCGCGACCGGCCCGACTCAGTCGGTCGTCGTCAGTGCTGATGGCACAGCCTCCACCACGCTGGTCCTGACGAACGTCCGCTCCAGCCAGCTCGGCAGCGGGCTGGTCCTCGCGGCCAACACGCGCGTCGACGCCACCATCAATGGCGTCCCGTTCCAGTTCGCAGGAAGCGCTCCGGTCAAGCTCTTGCCCGACACCCAGCCGCTGTCGCTGCTATCCCTGACGGCTACGCCAACCCAGACCTCAGTGTCCGCCGGCGCCAGCTTCTCGGTGACGCTGACGGCGCGGGTCCAGGCGCAAGACGGATCCTTCCCCGCCGGTGTCTTCGTCACCTTCGGCAGCGACCAGAGCCGGGGCGTCCTCTTCCCGACCACGAAGGCCACCGATGCCAACGGCATCGCCCGGGCCACCTTCAGCATCGACCAGGTCCCCTCCTCGCTCCTGGCCAACGGCCTCTTCCTGACGCTGCGCGCCACCGTGCCGTCGGGCTCCGGAACGACTCTTCGGGCCACGACGTCGGTCTTCGTCTCTCCCTCGTTCGGCCCCCCGGACCATCTGGTCCTGTCGTCCAACGTGCGGCCGAATCCGACGACAAGCACGATCTTCGTGCAGGGCTCTTCCTTCCCCACCGTTACCCAGATCACCTATGACGTGCTCGACATCAACGACAACGTGGCGCGCTCGGCCTCGGACCGCGTCCTGTTCATCCTCGAGAACGGCGGTCTGAAGGGCGGCGAAAACCTGGAGCCGGGAGCAGGCACGTCGTTGACCACGGGCGCGCTCATCGTCAATGGACGGGCCACAACCGCTCTCAGGTCCGGGATCCGGGCCGGCACCGTCCGAATCATCGCCTTCATAGACAACGTGATCCGCAACGGTCAACCCGATCCCGGCGAGCCCCGCTCCGAGCCGATCACCATCAGCATCTCCGGGGGCCTGCCGTCCGGCCAGAACCTGAGCATCGTACCCAGAGTCCTCAACATCAGCGGTCTGATCTGGTACGGCCTGACCGACATGGTCACGGCGTTCCTGGCGGACCAGTTCAACAACCCCGTGATCGCCGGCACGCGCGTCAGCTTCCAGTCCTACGACCGCGTGACCCTCGACAGCGCAGCCTCGGTCACGGCCAACGGCGTGGCGACCTCGACCTCGAGCCGGGCTACGGGCGTCTTGATGAGCCAGCTCCCCTCCCCGGTCAGTGGGTTCGTCGGCGTGCAGGCCCAGACCAACGCGGGAGTCGACGCCACTGTACTCGCGATAGCGCAGGACCTGACCCGGACTGGCCAGTTTTACGTGGGCACGGACGGAGGTGGTATCTACCAGGGCGTTTTCAATCCTGTCACACTTCCGGGCGGGAACCTCGCGTGGCAGAACGTCGGCACAGGTCGTAGCGGCCTGGCGAACGGCTACGTCCGTGCCCTGGCAATCGATCCTCGCCTCAACGGGGTTCTGTATGCCGGCACGGAGCGCGGCTTGTTCCGCTCCACGGGAAGCGGCGGAGTCTGGCTGGCGCGCGGCGGAAGCGGTCGTATCGAGAACGAGATTCCTACGGCGGGCTTCAGCACGCCGCCGGCCACCCCCACAACCTTCACCCTGGCACGGGCCTCGACGATGAGTCGTGCCCGTACCTCCATCCGTGAGAACGGCCTGCGTCGCTTCGACTTCCTCTACGATTCGCCGACCCAGATCCGCTTCATCCAGACGCGCGGTGAGGCTGCGCCCGTCGCGGCCAACCTGCGCGTCAGTTATGACTTCGAGCAGGCGATTCCCGACCACCTGCCCGTGACCTCGATCGTCGTCAGCCACAACACCTTCCAGGGCGGCGCGCCGAGCGAGGACAACGCCATCGTCTACGCGGGCACCCTGGGCGGCGGCGTCTATAGATCGACCGACGGCGGCGGGACGTGGGTGGCAATCAATACTGGCCTGAAGAACCTGAATGTCCTCACCTTGGTCCACGCCAGAATGCCGGGAACGCCACAGGACGTTGTCGTCTTGGCGGGCACCCAGGGCGGCGGCGTCTTCAAGTTGACAGGCGGAGCTCCCGCGGCGGGTGGACAATCCCGCGTGGTGGCAGAGGCGGGGCTCTCCTCTGACCAGGCTGGAACCACCCTGAGGTGGGACAGCGCCAACCTCAACCTGACAGCCACGCACATTCTCGCGATGGCGACGGATCCAGACCGGCCCAGCGATGACGGGCTTCCCTTCCGGGTCTACGTCGGAACCGATGTGGGCGGCGTTTTCCGGACGACCACCAACAACCTGTTCACTGCCCAGGCGGGTATGCTCGGCTGGGCGGAAGCCTCGCAGAATGTCAACAAGGCGAACCTGTCCAACACCCGAGTAACGGGCATCGCTGTCTGCCCCCCCCCCAGGGTGGGTGTGCTATTCGCATCCACGCTGGACGACGCCGACCCGAAAAACACGATCGGCGGCTTGTTCCGGAGCGACGACGCCGGCAACACCTTCGTTCCGATCGGCGCGCCGTTGCCCGGCGATCCCCGTCCTCTCCCGCTGCTGCAGAACAGTCGGCTGCGCAGCGTGAGCATCGCCGGAGACCTTCTCCTCGCCGGCGGCGACGGCCGTCAACTTTGGCTCTCTCGCAATCCCTTCGACGCAGTCCCTTCGTTCACCGAAGTCGGCCGCATCGGTTCGGATCCTTCGATCGTCGTCTATCCTCAGCTCGACAACAACATCTACGACACCGCACGGGTGCTCTTCAGCGGCTCCCCTCAGGTCGTGATCACTCCGCTCTCCAGCGACTTCGTGATCGGCCCGGCCGGTGCGCAGACGTTCCTGGTGACCATCTCCGACGCCAACGGCAACCCGCTGCCCGGCTCCACGACGGTGACCATCACCAGTTCCCCGAAGGGCACGACGTCGCGCACCACCATCTCCATCCCCGACACGCTCGAGGGCGGCACGGACTTCGCCTTCAACGTCGTCAACGACCTGGCCGCGGTCACGACCACCGGCGGCGCCGCCACAGGTGCCACAGGCATCACGATCAACGTCAAGGCGACCGTCAATTCGCCCTTCGGAGCCTCCACGCATGAAGACTCCATCCCCCGTCAGCTCATCCCTCCCGTCACTGGCCCCTGACCCCTCGCGAATCTCGGAGCGGCCCTGGACCCCACGGTCCGGGGCTGTTTCGTTTCAGCTCTCGCACTCGAGCTGTCCGAGGGAAGGCCCTGTCGCCCGCTGTGCTATCCTTCGGCCAATGGCCGAGCGCGACCCGGGCGAACCGACGATCGACGAGAAGCTGGTGCGGTACCTTTGCCGGCTCTCGCGCCTCTCCCTCACCGACGAGGAGATCCCGCGTTACGCCGCGCAGCTGGAGCAGATTGTCGGCTACGTGCGGATGCTCGACGAAGTGCCGACCGAAGGTATCGAGCCGACCAGCCACGTGCTCGAGCTCGCCAACGTCACGCGTCCCGACGTGCCGGTCGCCTCCGCGCCGCGCGAGAAGATCCTGGCCAACGCGCCGTGCGCGACCGAAGACTCGTTCAAGGTCCCGAAGATCGTCTGAGCGCGCCCTTCTGGGGAGTCGCCGGGCTGGCGGCCGCGGGGCCGCTCTTGGCCTCGGTCAACACCGTCGCCTGGCTGGCTGCGGCAGTCGCCGCCCTGGCCACGGCAGGTGCGGCGGCGCTCTGGCGGGGCGCCACCATAGGAGCCCAGGCGGCCTTCACGGCGCGAATCTGGGTGGCGTGGCTCGTCTTCCTCGTCGCGTCACTGGCGTGGGCCCCGTGCTTTCACGGTTCGGCCCTGGGAGCGGCCAAGCTCCTGGCCATCCACCTGGCCGCGATGGGCATCGCATTCTCGCCGTCCTTGCGCGCCCGAAACGCCGCGCTGCTGACCACCTGCCTGGCGGTGGCCCTGGTCATCGCACTCTTCGGCCTACAGGAAGTGGCGGCCGGTAAGGAGATGCTTCCAGGCTGGGTCGACCCGGCCCATCAGAGCTCCATCAGGACCCGCGCGGCCTCGACGCTGGCGAACCCGAACCTGCTGGCCGGGTACCTGGCTCTCTGGCTTCCGGTCGCCTCCGGTTGCGCGCTCGACGCAGGCTCGCCCGTCGCCCCAATCGCAACAGTGGTCGTGCTGTTCGCGGCGCTGCTCTTCACTTTCTCCAGGGGCGGCTGGCTCGGAGCCGCTGCCGGCACTGCCCTTTTTCTTTGGCTGGCGCGCCGGCATCCCAAGGCGGGCCGGCTCAAGTGGGTCCTGGCCAGTTCTTTGGCTGTCTGTGTCCTCGCTGCACCTCAGCTGATGGAGCGCACGTCCAGCGCGGGGCGCTCCGGAGAACTGGGCGTCCAGCAGAGGTTCCTGCTTTGGGCGGGAGTGCTCGACTGCATCCGGGAACGTCCCCTCGTCGGCTCCGGGTTCAACAGTTTCGAGACGGCCTACCCGAGGTGCCGCAAGGTCGGCGGCTACTATCCCTTGGACGCCCACAACGACTTGCTCCACCTCGCCGTAGAGGCCGGACTCCCGGGCGCGCTGCTGTACGCGCTCCTCTTGGCGGCCGTCGTCTTTGCTGCGTTCCGCGCCCGGGCCGGCGAGGCCGACGGCACCGGTGCCGGCCTTGCCGCCGGGCTCCTCGGCGCCATCGTCGCATCCTTCTTCATGGGGTCGATCCGCTACCTGGGAATGCAGGTGCCCTTCTGGTTCGCCGCCGCCCTGGCGATGGCGAGGAGTCACCCCTCTCCCGGGGGCCAGGGGAAGTTGGCCGCGCGGCTCCCCGCCGCGTCCCTGCTCCTGGCCGCCGCCGCGACGCTCTACTGGGTAGCCACCTGGGCCACGGACCCATCGCTGGCCGACGGGCAACGGCCGACCTCCAGGATGCTCCAGGCGCGGCTGGCCTGGATGCCGTGGCGCCACGAGCTGCGGCTGATCCACGCGCGGCTGCTCGCCGCGGAAGGCAACTCGCAAGCGGCCCTGGAGGAGCTGAAACGGGCTCAATCGCTCGATCCACTCCAGGGAGACTACGACCGCTGGCAGGCGCGAGTTCTGGCCGGCAGCGACCGCCCGCAGGAAGCCCTCGAGGCCATCGATCGGGCGCTGGCCGCGGACCCGATGTCGGAAGAGTACCTTCTCTTGAAGGGCAGACTGCTGGCCCGATTGGGCCGGCTCGCGGATGCCGCGGCCGCCCTGGAGCGAGCGCTCGAGACCAATGAGCAGTACCTGAAGATCAACACGGCCGTCTACCCGCGAGTCTTCGAGGAGCTGACCGCGCTCTACGGCCGGATGGGACGAGCTGCCGACCGAGCGGCGACGGAAGCACGGGCCCGAGCCCTCTATCCGGAAGAACCGGCGCTGCCCGTTGCCATCACGCCCACGATGCGATAATGAGCCAGTCGAGTCGGAGCCACAGCAGGACTCGCTCAACTCTCGAAAGCTCTAAGCTGATCCTGCAATTCCGGCTCTGTCCGACGGACGGCGGCTCACGCGGGCCGCGTGCCGAGCGGACACAGGAGGAGACAGCCCATGAACCGGAACATGATGATCGTGCTGATGCTGGTCGCGGGAGCGCTTGGATTTCTGTTCTTCCAGAACCAGCGGGAGCGCGAGCGGCAGCGTGTAGCCGAGGAAGAGGAGCGCCGCAAGAAGATCGAGCTCCAGCTGCGCCAGGCGCAGGAAGGCAAGGTCACCGTGCTGCGAGCCAACGTGGCGCTTCCTGCCAACACGCGCGTGCCCGATACCGCCATCCGCTCCGAGACCATCAGCAAGGACTTCGCCCCGCGTGACGCCATCCTGAAGGTCGAGGACGTCGTCGACAAGTTCACCACCGAGCAGATCCCCAAGGACGACATCGTCAACCGCAATCGCCTGACGGACGCCGCGCGGACGCTGGAGTCCTTCCTACAGGAGGGCGAACGCTTCTACAGCATCCGAGTCGACGGCGTCAACGCGGTAAGTGGATTCATCAAGCAAGGCGACCACGTCGACATCGTCGCCATCCTCACCTACGGTGGCATCCAGGTCTGCCGGACCGTCCTGTCCAACCTCGAGATTTTCAGCGTCAACGCCTACAAGTGGGAGATCAGCGCCGAGGACAAGAAGAAGGGCGACCTCGGCAACATGACGGTCACCTTCCGGCTCAACGGCGATCAGGCGAGCCGGCTGATCCAGTTGATCCAGCTCGGCATCCAGCCCCGCTTCATGCTCCGGCCGCCGAGCGATATCGATCCGACGCTCACCTACGGCTGGACCGTGGAGCACATCGTCAATGACGAGGATCCGTCCAGGCCCAGGGGACCGCAGATGCCCGTGCGCAAGGAAGGCGAGCCGCCTCCGATGGTGGCCATCGAAGTGATCCGCCACATAACTGTGAGCCAGGAGACGTTCCCTCTCACCACGCCGGAGGCCGAAGTCTACGATGCCAACAAGGCGCCACTGCCTGCCAAGAGCGACTTGCCTGCCCCCCTGGGGACCGGTGGCGGCGCCGGCGCGCCGAGGACGCTGCCGTCCCCTACCCGCAGCGACAGTCCTGTCCAGGGAGTGACGCCAGGGCGATAGCGTGGGGGTTCACGCGCTTTGGCGCGTCCCGACCGGGGGTACCCCATCGTGACACCGACTGGCGTTGGCGATTCGCCGGTCTCGCTAGTGCTTCGAGTGCCGCGCGATGGAACTCAAACCTGACGGCGCCCATGAGCCCCGGTTCGTGGCGCGACCACTCATCGTCGCCAGCCTGCTCGGAGGAGCGTCGTTCTTGTTCCTCCAGAGCGTCGCCACGGGATTCGTGAACTGGGACGTCGTGTACCGTGCCCGCGTCTTGCGAACGTGGGAAGAGACGACGCCCCTTCTGGTCTTCAATGGCCTCCACGTTCTGGAGCTGTGGCAAGCGCGGGTTGCGCAGTTTCTGTCCGTTGCGCCCCTCGATGCCATCGATGCCCTGCGTCGCGTCACCAACTTCGCGGGAGCACTCAGCGTCGGGCTGCTTGCCTGGGCTACATGGCGAGTCACTGGGCTGGCTAGCTGCGCGTTAGGAGCCAGCTTCACTCTCGCCATGTGCCACGGCTTCTGGCGGGTGTGTGCAGGAGGAGAGGAAAAGGCGATGGCAATGACGGCCATCCTGGCTGCGACGATCGGACTTCTCGCCACCTATGGCGAGTTGGGACGGATCGCGCTCTCCAGGGCGGCTGAAAGACGGGTCGTGGCGCTCGTCGTAGCTTACGGAATCCTGAACCACCTGGTAGCAGCAGTGACGGTTCCGGCAGCCGTCGGGGCCTCGTTGCTCCCATCGCTGGGGAACCAGCCCCGCGTGCGTATCGGTGCCGTTTCAGCCGGGATCGGGTTCCTGCTTGCCGGAGTCGTCTACCTGACCATCGGCGTTTTTTGGCTGGGATTTCGTGGACCCGCCGAGCTTCTGGGGTGGGTGTTGCAGGCTCACAACTCCGGCTACTGGATGGGCAACCTTGGGCCGACAATTCAGAGCTATGCGATGAAGCTATCGACGGGGCTCGTCACCGTGGTGACCGCCAACCCTGCGCTCTGGATCGATTTCGATGGGAACCTGGTTCACGCCCTTTGCGCGCTCTTGCTTGGAGGCGCCCTCGTTCTGGCCCACGCGGCGCGGAGGACCCTCCCGGCCGGCACGCGGCTCATCGCCTGTATGGCGATCATCTGGACCGCTCACTTCCTCTTCTTCGAACCCAACAACCTGGAGAGTTGGGTGCCGATGCTACCGGTGGTGCTGCTGCTTGCCTGGACAGGACTGGCCGCCCGGATGGGGAGCACACCAGCAGGACGCGCCTGGCTTGCCGGCGCGAGCGTGCTCGTACCCGGACTGCTTCTGACAGCAAACCTGCCGGTGTGGCGGACGATGCACCAGGAGCCGTGCACGATGAGGGCGGCCAGGCTTCTCGCCCCTAAGTTGCCTTCGGGAACGCTGCTCCTGTGCGGCTGGGAGCGTAGCTGGGTATCGAGCGGCGAAGACCTCTACTATCAGTACTTCGGAAGCTCGGTGCCAGGCCTCCAGGTCCTGCAGGATACGGGCGACCCGCAGCTATCGACCTGGCCCTGCCGGCGGTGGGTGCGCGCCGAAATCGCCCGGGCCTGGCGAGAGGGCAGACCCGTGCTCGTGAGCAGCAGCATTCACTTCGACCCGAACTGCCTCCCGGAACCCCTGGAGGCGGTACCCGAGCTGCAATCCGATTGCCTGACACTGCGAAGGCTGACTCCGCCCCCGCAAACCCGGGACCGTCGTGGCGAGCCCGCGCTGCCCCCCACCACCGACCCAGCTCCTGGTGAAGGCCACCCGGCACCGGCGACGCCGATCAGGGCCGACGGCGAGCGTAATAGGTGATGACGAGCGCGCCCGAACGCGTCGCGTCATAGTAGGCGTGTCGCGCGGATGGCGCCAGGGGGAGGGTCACACGGTGCAGTTCGAACTGGCGATGAAAGTCGGGCAGCCGGTTCAGCTCCAGGTCGCTCAGGAAACGGGCACGGCCAGCGGGATCGCCCTCTGCATACCCCAGGATGACGTAGTCCGGCCTGCGCCGAAGCACATAGGCGCCATCGCCCTTGGAGTGACCGGGCACGCGCTGCCACGGGAGCCCGGTCGCGGGCGGGCGCCGGCGGGCGATGGCGCGGTCGGTCAGCCCCAGCATGTCGAGAAAAACGAGCCTCGGAGCGAAGAAGGGTGTCGAGCCAGCCGTGTTGAGCGCCACGAGGGAGCCGGCCGGCCAGTGAGCATCCAGGTATCGGCCGACGAGCTCACCGACGTAGGCTGCGGGGTCGCGAAGAAGAACTGGTGCCGAGAGCACTTGCAGCACCGCCAGCGATAGGGCCGCCGTGAGTAGGACGGCCGGCCGGACGTGAGCGCGCAGCTCGTGCGCGGCAAACCCCGCCAGCAAGGCAATCAGCCCGACGACGGGAACGAGCAGCCGGTGGGCCGGCATGTGGTCCCCGCCCGTAGCCGCCGCCATCGCAGCGACCGCGAGGGCGAGCGCAGCGGAAACCAGGGCCCGCGCCGCCCTTCCTCGGCCCAAGAGCAGGCCGACCGCCAGGACCCCCACCGCGGCCAGCCACGGGGGGGCGAAGAGCCAGCTCCAGACGTAGGCCACCCCCCGCGGCAGCAGCTCAGACTCGAGGCCCCACACCTTGGCGTAGTAGGTGTTGGGCAGCCACTCGCCGTAGTAGCCGCGGCGCCAGGCCAGGTGGGAAGCCCAGAACGCGCCGGCCACCAGAGCATAGCTAGCCAGAGCCCGCACGCGGGCCCGCCGGTCCGCGTCGCCCACGAACGCGAGCAGCAGCGCGCAGATCCCGGCCAGCCCCGCGCCCTCGGGGCGCGTCCAGCAAGCTAGCCCCGCGGCCAGGCCGGCGGCCGCAACCCACCTGGGTTCGAGCGCTCGCTCGACGGCGCCGACCGTCGCGATGGCCAGCACCGTCACCACCAGGGCCATCAGCGGCGCCTCGAGCCCTCCCATCGTCCAGGCCGCGAGCGGACCCGACGCCGCGGCCACAAGGGCGGCGACCGTCCAGGCGACAGGCGCCAGTCCCAATGCCCTCCCACTCCCGGGGCCCAACACCGCCAGCAGCACACCGAACGCCGCCAGGTTCACCAGCCGTGCGGCTGCAGGCAGCTCCATCCAGACCCCTGCAAGAGCGCAGAGGCCGAGGTGCAGGAAGCTCGTGTAGCCTTCCACCCGCTCACCCGGGTTCCAGACGGGACCGTAGCCGGCAAGCAGGTTGCGCGCGTACCGAAGCGTCACGAAAGCATCGTCGTGGAAGAATTCGGCAACCCCCGAGAAGACGATGGCCATAGCCACCGCCAGCCCCACCCAGCCTGCCACCGCCCACCCGCGCTCCTCCGCGTCGCTCCGCACGCCCCCACCGTAACATCCGCCAGCACGCGCCCGAGAGCATCCTCGGAATGTTCGCCCGGTGAGTCCTTTGCGAGGGCGGGCGGGGGTGGTACGATCCAGGCATCCCGGCGAGGCCGCGGCGACGATGAGCGAGACAAAGCAGCTCCTGGAGATGCTACGGCACTCCAATCCGGCCGTGAGGCGATTTGCGCTGCAGAGGCTGGGCGAGGCGGGCGATCGCACGGCGATCCTGGAGCTCAGGCGCGCCACGGAGGACGACGATGCCGGGGTCGCCAGCCAGGCGGAGAAGTCGCTCTACCTGTTGCTGCAGCGCAGCACCGTCGGGGTGGGACCGACAGAGCGGGTGGTCTCCATCCCGGGATCGGTCGCGGGCAAGCCTGCCGACATCTTCGAGGTCGACTCGCTGAAGGCGGCCGGCCGCGCCTTGTTGCGCCCGCACGCGGCGCGGATGGCGCGCGAAGTGGCCGGCAGCGATCCCGCACTGGCCCGGGCGTGCGCGGCGGCGCTCGGCAAGGTCCGGGACCCCGACTTCATCCCCGCGCTCGTCGCCGGCTTGGGGCACGAGGATCGCCGCAGCGAGTGCGCCTACGCGCTGGCTGGCTTCGACGAACCCGTCGCAACGCGCGCGCTGCTTGCGCTGCTCGACGCGGCGGACCGCTCCGCGGTCAGACTCGGCTGCTTCGCGCTGGGCTCGAACCGTCAGCCTGAGGTGACTCGACGGCTCGTTTCACTCTTGATGCACCCCGATCCGGAAGTGCGAGCCGACGTCGTCTTCGCGCTCGGCGAGTGCGCGGATGCTCAGGTCGCCCGCAAGCTCGCCCCGCTGCTGGACGACCGCAGCGACCAGGTCGTTCTGCGGACCCTGGCTGCCCTGAAAAAGCTGGCCGACCCGGAGCTGCAGGGCGCCGTGCTGGCCCGGTTGCCGCGCACCCGCAGCGACAAGATCCGCGCCACGCTGGTCGGTTCGTTGGCCGGCGCCCAGGCGGAGCCGCGCCTTCTGGCTGCGCTGGAGCGCGCGGTGCAGGACACCGACACGCGCGTCCGCGCCAACGCCATCGAGGTCATCGGTTCGCTAGCCTGTCCCCGCGAGGACAAAGTGCGGCTCCTGAACCACGTCCGGGAGGACCGTAACAACCGCGTCATGGCCAACCTCGCGATCGCCATGGGGCCGATCGATCCACTCCACTCGTTGCGCGTGCTGTCGGAGATGCTCAACAGCGGCGACAAGTGGGAGCGCGCCTCGGCCGTCTACGCCGCGGGCTTCATCCGCGAGCAGCGGGTTGCCCTGTGGCTGGCCAACATCTTCATGTTCGAAGAGGACGCCGACGTCCTGCGCAACACGGTCTCCAGCCTGTCGCGCTTCCGGGGGCACGACATCAGCGAGCAGCTGGTCAAGGCGTTGCGCCACCACAACCCGGCAGTCCGTTCGGGCTCGGCCCGAGTGCTGGGGGCGCTGGGGGATCGCGTCGGGCGCGAGGCGCTCGTACACGCGCTGGAACTGGAGAACGACGCCTCGGTAAAGACCGACATCCTCGGGGCGCTCTCGAAGCTCTGCGATGCCAGCCATATCCCGGCGATCGCGACGGTGCTGAAGGACTCCTCGCCCAAGGTCCAGGCCCGCGGCCTCGAAGCGCTCGAGCAGATCGGCTCAGTCGAGATCCTGCCGCTGGTAGAGCCGTTCCTCAGCAGCCTCGACCCGCGCGTGAAGGCCAACGCCGCCCGCGCGCTCTGGAAGCTCGGGCAGCTCGACGTCGCGGCCGTGCTGGGCGGGATGCTCCACTCGCCCAACTCTCCGGAGGTGCGCAGCGCCGTCTACGCCCTAGGCGAGCTGGGGGACACGCTCGAGGTCATCTCCGATCTGCGCCACTACTACCTCCTCGCCTCCGCGCTGCGCGCCCGCACGCGAGAGCCCTCTCCTGGAGCAGTCGACGGCGCCGCACCGACCCCCGCGCCCAGGATCCTCGCCGACCTGCTCGATGCCGAGCTGCCGCTGCGCCACATCTACGCAGGCCGCTACCCGGAAGCGATCAACACCCTGCAGGCCTACCTGCAGTCCAACCCGCACTCGCTTCCCGCCAACTTCCTGGTCGGCGATCTCTACCGGCGCCTCGAGAACCTGGAGCTTGCCCTCAAGCACCTGGAGGCCTGCCGCGGCACCTCCGAGAGCTTCGTCAACCTCGACCTCCATTTGGCCAGCGTGCGCGCCGGGCTCAATGACACCAGCGGCTCCATTCACCATTACCTGGCCGCGCTACGTTCCAAGCTCGAGATCGTCGAGGGGATGCTCGCCAGCGCCCAGGAGCTGCTGCGCCACGAGCGCGTCGGCGACGCGAGCCTCTTGCTCAAGGCCCTGGTTCAGCAGGTCCCCATCGACGCCAAGATCCACTTCAAGATCGGCGTCCAGCTGCTCAACAACGGGATCTACGAGGAGGCGCTGACCCACCTCTTCAAGGCGCTGATGGCCGATCCCAAGGACGTCCGGATCTTGCTGCAGCTGGGCGTGCTGATGGCGCGGCTGGGTCAAGGAATGGTATTGCAGAAGATCCACGACTGGATCGTGGAGCTCGTGGGCGCAGACGACCCGATCGCCCGCGAAGCGCGCAAGCTGCTCGACGCCAGTCTCGAATCCTCGGGCGGCGAAGAGACACGCGACATCGGGTAGGCATTCGAAGAGGCGGTAGCGGTGTTGGAAGAAATCCGAAAGAACTGGTTCGTCAGGGCGCTCATCGCGCTCGGAATCGTCGCCGCGCTGGTCGGCGTACTCCTGCCTCTCCTGGTTGATTCCCCGCCCTACCCCGAAGGCCGGCCGGCGCCCGCGCGGAGCCTGATCGACAGGTTGATCGGCCGGTGAAGTCCGTGGCTGCCAGCTCCCGAAAGGCTCCAGCTTCCCCCGCCCTGGCCAACGCCAGCCCGCTGGCCAGAAGCATCGCAGAGCGGCTCGCAGGCGAGCAGGCGGTGTCGCTCCAGACGCTCGAGCGGTTGCTCCCCGAAGACGTCTCGGCTGACGAGATGGACGAGGTCTTCTTCGTCCTGGGCGAGCTCGGCGTCCACGTGGCGGAGGCCGAGCCATCCCCGAAAGAGCCCGCTGCCGCGCAGGCCCCCGCGGAGCCGGCACGCTCCGAGATCCCCGCGGCGGCGCCCGCGGCCACACCCGCGCGCGCCCCGCGCAAGTCCGACGACTCGCGCATGCACGGCGTGGTGGCCCAGTACCTCTCCGAGATCTCCGGCATTCGCCCGCTCTCCGAGGCCGAAGAGGAGTCGCTGGCACGACTAGCCGCTTCGGGCGACGACCGCGCCATCAGGGCGCTGGTGGAGTCGCATCTGAGGCTGGTCGTCAAGATCGTGCGTGAGTACCGCCACACGGGGCTGGCCAGGATGGACCTCATCCAGGCAGGCAACATGGGGCTGCTCGACGCCGCGCACCACTTTCGCCCGGACAAGTCGGGCCGCTTCTCGCACTTCGCCAGCTGGTGGGTCCGGCAAGGGATCACCCGCCACGTCGAAGCCGCCGGGCTCCTGATTCGCCTGCCGAGGAAGCTCGTCAAGGAGCTGCACTCGCTGGGCCGGGAACGCGCCCGAACGCGCGCCCGCCTCAAGCGGGAACCGACGGACCAGGAGGCTGCCGACGCGCTGGGCTGGCCGGTCTCGAAGGTCCAGTACCTGGACAGCATCGGCCACAACCCGCTCAGCCTAGACAGCCCGCTGCCGCGCGATGAGGAGAAGAGCTTCGAGGAGGTCGTCGTCGACCTCAAGGCCGCCGAGCAGGCCAAGCTCACGCGCAAGCGCCATGTGGTCGCCTCGTTACAGCCTCTGCTGGCGCAGCTCACCACCGAGCAGCGCGGCGTTCTGTCGCTCAGATACGGGTTCACGGACCAGGTCGAGCACTCCGTCAACGAGGTGGCCGACCTCACCAGCCTCTCCCGCGACGAGGTGCGTGCGCTGGAACGGGAAGGCTTGCGGCGCCTGGCAGAGCTGACCGGCGCCCAGCTCTCCGCCTCGCTCGAGGACGACGACCTGGAGTAGCCCTCCCGGGCGGCTGAAGCACGGGACACGCTCTTGGCGTAGAATAGGAGCGGTCGCGACCTGCCATGCCAACCGAGAAAGACTTCTACAAGACGCTGGGCGTTTCCGAGAAATCGACGCCGAAGGAGATCCGCAGCGCCTACCACAAGCTCGCCAAGAAGCTGCATCCGGATCGTAACCCGGGTAACAAAGAGTCGGAGCGCAAGTTCAAGGAGGTCAACGAGGCCTACGAAGTGCTCTCCGACCCGAAGAAGAAGTCGCAGTACGATCAGTTCCGGGACCTGTCGGCGCGGGGCTTCCGGTTCCAGGGCGACCCGAGCTCGCAGGGATTCGAGGGGTTCGATTTCGGCAATCTGGGCAACTTCGGCGGGGGTAAAGACGGGGGGCTCGGCGGGTTCACGGACATCTTCGAGCGGCTCTTCAACACGGGCGGGCGCGGCCCGGGCCAGCCGGCGAGCGGCGGACGTACCGGCGGCGACGTTCGAGCCACCGCCCAGGTGCCTGTCACGACCGCGGCCCGGGGCGGCTCCCTGGCTTTGTCGGTGGAACTTCCGGGGGTCTGCCCGGCGTGCAGGGGGAGCGGTGGCGCCGGTCCGGTCGCGTGTCCGCAGTGTCACGGCAGCGGCAAGAGCTCGGGGCTTCGCGGCGGCAGTCCGTGCGTGCGCTGCGGCGGCAGCGGCCAGGTCCCGAGCGCAGTCTGTCCGGGCTGTGCAGGACGCGGCGAGGTCCAGCAGGCCAAACGGCTGACGGTGAAGATCCCGGCCGGAATCGAGGACGGCACCGAGATGCGCCTGACGGGTCAAGGGGGCGCCGGGTCGGGCGGGCCGGGAGATCTCTTCTTGAAGATTCAGCTGGTCGCAGACGGCCCCTTCCGGCTCGAGGGGCAGGACGTCGTGAGCACGGCGCAGATCGGCGTCTTCGAGGCCATCCTCGGCACCTCGGTCGCCGTCACCACACTGCAGGGCGAGTCGCTTCGTCTCAAGGTGCCGCCGGGCACGCAGCCCGGGACGCGGATGCGGCTACGCGGCAAGGGGCTTGGCGGCCGCGATCACTTCGTCGAGGTGCAGGTGCGAATCCCGACCCGGCTCACCGCCGGTCAGCGTGAGCAGATCGAGCGGCTGGCTAGCCAGCTCGGAGACTGACGAGTGACCGTGCTGCCACCGCCACGCAGACGACGCCTCTGGCGGCTGGCCGGGTTCGCGCTGCTGGCGATGGTCGCCCTGGCCACGGTGGTGGCAGTTCGCTTCCGGCAGGTGGTGGCGACCGGGGAGCTGGCGAAGATCCTCTGCGAGCGGCTGGAAGAGGAGCTGGGGATGCCGGTCACGGTCGGCTCGGCTTCGGTGCGGGGGCTGACGCGCGTGACAGCGGCCCAGCTCGCAATGAGGCCGCCGGCAGGCGAGATGCCGATCGAAGCCCAGTCACTCTCCATCAAGTTCGACGGCTGGTCGCTTCTGCTGGGGACGCTGGAGCCAGTCACGTTCGAGCTGGAGGGTCTGGAGCTGAATCTGGCGTCGGCGGCGCGGAGGCTGGAGCTGAAGCGGACGCTGGAGCGCATCGAGAGGCAGTCGCACCGCTTCAAGCCGACGATTCACGTGACGCTGGTCAGGGCCGAGCTGGAGCGCGGGCGTTTCACGGGCGATCGGCTGACGCTGGAGAGGCCACGCTTCGGCGCGCGTGCGTTCCGCGTGCAAGGCATCTTCGAGCCACCGGGCACGGAGCCCGTGGCGATCGTGGTGCGCGGCGTGTCGACGGCGTCGCCCGAGTCAGTCTCCCTCGATCTGGGGTTGCGCTCGCCCTGGCTGGAGCTGCACGCCGAGGGCGGCTTGGCCGGTGTGTCGACCACGCCCAAGCTCAGGGGTGAAGTGCGTCTGGATCGCCTCGACGCCGCCGTCGCGGCGCGGCTGGCGATGCCGGACACGTCGCCCGTGCGGGGCGGGCAGGTGACCGGGCGCTTGACGCTCTCCGGAGACGCGTACTCGCCGGCCATCGAGGGCGATTTCTCCCCGAAGGAGTTGCTGGTGGTGCTGCCGGTAGTCGGTATATCGACCGTGAAGTCTGGCTGGCTCGAACTCGGGCCGGGGCAGGCGGTCTGCCGTGAC
>JACPRK010000113.1 GCA_016190005.1 Candidatus Wallbacteria bacterium
AGTGAGTAGTGAGTAGTGAGTAGTGAGTAGTGAGTAGCGAGTAGCGAGTAGATCAGTAACCGACGGGGACGCCGAACTTGCGGGGGTCGCTGGCGCCCAGGAGCAGGCCGGGGCGCACGGCGATGGCGGTTACGGAGGAGCGCTTCACGCCTTCGCGGACGGTGTGGCCCAGGAGCCGTAGCGCCGCCCGCGTGGCGGCGGGGAACGTTGGCTCCACGGAGATCCTTTCCGAGCCGCCCGTGACTTGAAAGCGGGGGAGCGCGACAGCCTGGGCGGGGGGAATTCCGTGGTCGACGACGTTGACCAGGCACTGCGTCACGGCTGGCGGGATGCGAGAGCTGCCGGACCCGCCGATCGCCAGCGCCAGCCGGCCGCCGCGGAAGACGAGCATCGGCGTGGAACCCGAGACGGCCGCCTTGAGAGGCGCGATGGTGTTGCCCGGGCCGTAGCGGGTGCCGTAGGCGTTGGGCTCGAAGGGCTGCGGGCTGAAGTCGGCGATGTGGTTGGAGAGGACGATGCCCGTGCCCGGCACCAGGATGTGGCTGCCGAAGACGGCGCCCAGCGACATCGTCATCGCCACTGCGTTGCCGTTTGCGTCGATGACGCAGACGTTGGTCGTGTGCCCCTCTTCATCGGGCTCCTCGTCGTCTTGCGTGGTCCCGGAGTCAACTGACGGATTGGCTCCGGATAGGAAGAGCTCGAGGGGAATCGGGCCGAAGGCCGGGTCGCCCAGGTGGCGCCGCTTGGCCCGGACCCCGCGTTGGATCGCACTCGCCAGCGCCGCCACGCGCGACGGCGCATACGGTCCCAGCGTGTGGGCAGGGGTCGGCTCGAAGAGCCGCAGGGCCATCAGCACGGCGGCCCCGGAGGCCGGCGGGGGCATCGCGAAGATCTGGCAGTCGCGATACCGGGCGGCCAGCGGCTCCACCCAGTGCGCAGCCATCGCGCCGAAGTCGGATTGCGACATCCGGCCACCGTGGGCGTTGACCGCCAGGGCGATGGCTCGCGCCACCGGCCCGGACATCACCGCGTCGGCGCCCTCGCGAGCGATTCGCTCCAGGGTGCTGGCCAGCTCCGGCTGCCAGAAAGTCTCGCCCCGGACCATCGAGCGTCCGTCCGGGCCGATCAGAAGCCGATCGAGCTCGGCCCCGCGGGAGCGCTGGTCCGAGTACGCTCGCGCCATGTCGGCCAGCAGCCGGCCGGTCGGGAAGCCTTCGCGCGCCAGCCGGATCGCCGGCGCCAGCAGCCGCCGGCGAGGCAGCCGGCCGAACCGCTTGCGCGCGGCCTCCAGGCCGACCACCTCACACGGAACCGACGCCGCGAGACCGCCCGAAAGCTGCGGCCGGGCGCGTCCGCTGGCGAGCAGCTCGGCGGTCCCTGCCGGCGCGCGGTCGCGGTACTCCAGAGCGTGCGTGCGGCCGTTGGCGGCGTCATAGGCCACCAAGAATCCGCCGCCGCCCAGCCCCGAGGACTGCGGGTTGACCACGCCCAGGACATAGGCGGCCGTGACGGCGGCATCCATCGCCGTGCCACCCTCGCGCAGGACGTCGCACGCGGCTTCGCTAGCCAGCTCGTGGTCCGTCGCCACCATCGCGTGGGTTGCCGCGGCGCCCGCGGCCGAAAGCGCGGTTGCTGACCAGGCGAGCCAGACCAGTGTCGCCGCTAGCAGGCGGGCCGCCGGTGCCATGCAGGAACTCAGTGAATCCATTTCCAGAAGAGGTAGCCCCAGTGTCTGAGCACACCCAGTGCCCACTCCACCGTCCGCTGGCCGTGCCAGAGCGTCCAGAAAGCGAAGTACCAGCTGCCCGCCGCGGCGCCTGCGGCCATCAGCGGCTGCTTCACGTAGAGCTCGGTGACGTGCCGCAGCATGGCGTTAGCGATGAAAAGAACTTGCGATTCGTTCTCCGAAGACAGGTCCACCAGCTCCGGGCCGAACTCCGAGGGCGGCGGCCTCAGGAAGAGGATGAAGAGCAGCGTGTTCATCGTGAGGACCCAGAACCAGGCCAGCCCGGTACAGAGCCAGAGCCAGCGGGGCTCCAGCATCCTCTGGGCGATCAGGTACTGGTTGCCGTACCAGATGATCGCCCCCACGGCCAGCAGGCAGAAGGAGCCGACGAGCCGCTGATAGATGGCCAGCCGCCTGGGCTGTCGCCAGCGGATCAGCTCGAGCTCTTTCTCGGCCAGCTCCAGGAGCTCCTCGTCGGAGCAATCGGGGGCGCCCTCGGAGATGTGGGTCGAGAGGTCCATCAGCTTCTTGCGGGGTGGGTCGGGCAACCCGACGCAGATGGCCTCGAAGACTCCGCGCTTGACGTCGCCCGGGTAGAGCGCCTCGCGCGCGACCAGCAGATGCAAAAGGTCGTCGACATAGGCCATCTTGCGCTCCCGCGGGACGAAGTGGGGTCCCTTGGTGAGGATCTTGAGCGCACCTCGCGCCATGTCGATGCGGAGGGGATCGTAGCGATCGGGGGTGCGCAGAGCGTCTGAGAGCTTCTGGATCGTCTCCTGAAGAAGGTCGCAGAACCGCTGCGTGGTCATCCCGAAGTGCAGCTCCATCCAGTCCTGCATTACGGAACCCTCCTCGGGCGGGTCACTAGATCAGCCCTTCCATCTTCATGCGAAGCTTCAGCTCGTCGGGGCGGCTGGCGGCGTTGAGCGCTTCCTCGATCGAGATCTTGCCGTCGGCGAACAGTCGGCCCAGCACCTGGTTGAAGGACTGCATGCCCTCGGTGCCGCCGTCCTCGATGTCCTTGTACAGGCCACCGATGGCGCCCTCCAGCAGGTGCTTCTTGACGGAGGGCGTGCTCACCATGATTTCGAGGGCGGCGACGCGGCCCTTGCCGTCCTTGGTCGGGATGAGGCGCTGGCTGATGACGCCCTGGAGGTTGAGCGAGAGCTGGAGTCGTACCTGGTCGTGGAGCTCGCCGGGGTAGGTGTTGAGGATTCGTTCGACCGTTTGACTGCAATTGGTCGTGTGGAGGGTGGAGAAGACGAGGTGGCCGGTCTCGGCGGCCTCGACGGCGGCGGCGATGGTCTCGAAGTCGCGCATCTCGCCGATGAGGATGACGTCGGGGTCCTGGCGCAGGACGTACTTGAGGGCGTGCTTGAAGGAGGGGACGTCGGTGCCCAGGCTGCGGTGGGAGATGAGGCTCTTCTTGCTCGTGTGGACGAACTCGACGGGGTCCTCGACCGTGATGATGTTGCACTCCTCGTTCTCGTTGATGTAGTCGATCATGGCGGCCAGCGTCGTCGACTTGCCGCTGCCGGTGGTGCCGGTGACGACCACGATGCCGCGCTCGACGCCGGCCAGCTGCTTGAGGACGGGCGGCAGCCCTAGCTTCTCGATGGAGGGGATGTTGGTCGGGATGTGGCGCATCACCAGGCCGTACTGTCCGAGGGTCCGGAAGACGTTGGTGCGGAACCGGCCAACGTCCGGGCAGACGTAGAGGACGTCGATGTCGGCGTGCTCCACGAGCCGCTTCAGCTCCGCGGGCGACAGGATCGTCTTGAGGATGGCGATGACGTCCTGGTCGGTCATGGGGCCTTCCGAGACAGCCTGCAGGCCACCCCGGATGCGGGCGCGCGCTGGACTCCCGACTCGGATGTGCAGGTCCGACCCCTTCCGCTCCAGCATCGCCGTCAGCAGTTGCTTGATATCCATAACGGTTGCCTCCCGGGCCATCCAGGAGTATGCGGGTCGCCTCCTGTCCTGCGCAACTGCCTGCGAAGCCCCGAGGTGAAATCCGGTGTTACAATGGGCGGCGAAGCGCGATTCGGAGGGTACGAAAGGACGAGCGACATGGTTGACACCGCTTCTCTGCGCCTGGTCCCGCTGTTCAGGGAGCTCGACGAGAAATCGCTCGAATTCCTGGCCAAGCACGTCGAGGTCCTCGATCTCGGACCGGGCGAGGTCGTCTACCGGGAACGCGACCCGGGCGACGCGCTCTACATCGTCGGCTCCGGAGAGCTCTCCATCACCAAGGTCATCGACTGGGACGACATGAACGAGAAGGTCCTGGCCGTCGTCGGCAAAGACGCCTTCTTCGGGGAAATGGCGCTGCTCGACCAGGAGCCACGCTCCGCCAGCGTCCGCACCGTCAGCGCCGCGCGGCTCCTCATCGTGCGGCGCGCTAACTTCCTCGACCTCCTCCAGCAGTCGGCCGTCGTCGCCACGAAGCTCCTTCTCTCCATCATCCGCACTGTCAACAGCCGTCTGCGCCAGACCAATCGGCAGCTCGTCACGCTCTACGACACGGGCAAGATCATCGGCTCCGTGCGGGACCTGACCACGATGGCCGAGGACATCATGGAGCGCGTCACGGAGACGCTGGGCGTGAAGCGCGGCCTGCTCGTCCTGGTCAACCCGTACTCCTCGGAGCTAGAGACCAAGCACGTCACGGGCTACACAGTGGAGGAAGAGGCGCTCTTCCGGCTGCGGCTCGACGAGGGCTTCCTCGGAACCATTTTCGAACGCAAGGCGCCGATGCGTTTCGAAGGCGATCCCCAGGCGCTCCCCTCGCGCGCCGGATTCGAGACCTCGAGCATGCTGCTCTGCCCGCTGGTCTCCAACGACGTCGCCATCGGCGCCATCGTCCTGGGCAACAAGGACTCGGGCGAGCCCTTCTCCAACGACGACGAGAACCTGGTCGCCGGCGTCGCTACCCAGGTCGCCACCGCCGTCGAGAACGCTCGCATGGTCGAAGAGCGCGAAGCCAAGGAGCGCCACCAGCGCGTCTACATCACCTACTAGGGCGCCGGCGATTGGTTCCGATGGGGGACCCCGCTCGGCCTGAGCCCTTCGGCTAGCTCAGGACATGCTTGTCGAAGGCCGCTACCCCAGCGCCTTGAGCCGCTCGAAGATCGAGTCCTCGCGCGCGAGCTTGTCGCTGATCGCCTCCGCCAAGGACGAGGCGCCCCGGAGGTCTTTCAGGTTCTCGGCCAGCCGCTCGCGGGCCTGCTCCATCCGATGCTCCTCGCGCTGCTGGGGGAGGGGCTCCCCGTCGCCCTCGTCCTTGACATCGCCCAGGTTCAGCAGCGCCAGCGCCGCGCGCTGACTTCGGGTGAGCACCAGCTCTTCGCGGTCCAGCGGCGCGTCCGAGAAGGCATCCGTCAGGCGCGTGTAGGCTCGGTCCTGACGCAGCTCGTCCTTCACGAGGAAGTCGAGGTCCGCGACCTCTGCCTGCTGCACCGCCGACAGTGCCGCCAGCGCATCCTCGGCAGACTTGCGCCGGACCTGGCGCTTGGGGGCGGGCCGGAAGAACTGCGAGGTCTTCGATTCCTTGTGGGGCTCCGGAAGCTCGGGGGGCTCCTCGGGTGAGCCGATGTCCGCGACGGGCGGGGGCGGCGCGGGCATCTCGGGCGCGGGCGCGGCCTCCGACTGGGCAACGGATGCGGCAACGGGCGGTGCCGGGGCCTCAGCAGCCTCTGCCGGCGGCGGGGGAGGTTCCGCGGGTGGCGCGAGGGTCGGCAGCTTGATATCGGCCGTGACCTTGGACAACCGTTCGAAGAGCTCTTCTTCCGAGCGCCCCTGGCGTTCGCCGCCCAGCCGGGCGAGGAGGTCGCCGGCGCGTTCGTTGCCCTTCTCCTTGAGGCGCGAAAGTGACAGGCGGACCTGCTCGCGCACGACCTTGTGCGGGCTTCGGAGGGCGATGTTGAAGAGTGCGAAGGCGCCCGGGTCGCTGAGGAACCCGAGCACGTAGACGGCGGAGTCCTGCATCCAGACCTCGTCGCTCTCGAGCATCAGCCGCAGCGTCTCCTTCTGGTTCACAGGGCCGTAGGAGCGCAGGGCGCGGGCGGCGTTGGCGCGGCAGCGGTTGTCCTCGTCGCGCAGGCAGCGGATCAGGTACGGGAAGACCGCGCCGTCGCCCGTGGCCTCGAGGCCGTCGACGGCGTTGGCCCGCACACGCGGGTCGGCGTGTTCGAGCAGGTCGACCAGCTTGCGGCTGTGGGAGGGGCCACCCAGGCGTCCGGCTGCGATGGCGGCGGCAGAGAGGGCGACGGGGTCCGTCTCCTTGCGAAGCATCTCGCCGATGTCGGGCGAGACCGCCTTGAGGTCGAGCTCGCAGGCCAGCTTGAGGCCCATGACCTTCTGCCGGACATCGCCCAGGAGGATCATGCGCCGCACGTCGTCCGGGGTCGGCTTTGCGGGCGCGGCGGGAGCGGGCCCTTCCAGGGCGGCGGGCCGCACGTACGCCTTCGGCTCGCCGGGGGCCTGGGCCGGTGCGGTCCGGGTGGCGAGCATGTTGATCGCCTTCTTGGCGTAGTAGCGGATCTCGGGGCTCTCGTCCTTGGCGGCCAGCTTGGAAAGCAGCGGCTCTAGCGACGTATCGCCCTTGTTCACCATCAGCACGAGCGCGCGCATCCGGACCATCCGGTCCGGGCTCTTGAGCTGCTCGGCCAACAGCTCCAGCTCGCGGGAAAGGGGCATGGCGAGAGGCATCTTAGCACGCGCGGAGGGCGTGTTATACTCGCCACCGCCCGTCAACCCGTGACCGGAAAAGGCGCATGGAGATTATCGAACTGCTCGCCACGGCCGTGAAGAACGGCGGCTCGGACATCATCTTCTCCGTCGGCATCCCGCCGATGATCCGGTATCGCGGGGACCTGCAGCCCTACGGCGAGGAGATCCTCACGCCGGAGCTCTCCAAGCGCATGATCTACGCGCTGCTGGACGACGAGCAGAAGGCGAAGTTCGAGGAGACGCTGGAGCTCGATCTCTCGATCTCGATCAAGAACGTGGGCCGGTTCCGCATCAACGCCTATCGCCAGCAGGGCTACGTGGGCGCCGCGTTCCGGACGATCATGAGCAAGATCCCGTCGATCGACACGCTCGGGCTGCCGCCCGTCGTGCACGAGTTCGCCAACTACCCGCGCGGGCTAGTGCTGGTGACGGGGCCGACGGGCAGCGGCAAATCGACGACGCTGGCGGCGGTCATCGACAAGGTGAACAAGGAGCGTCGCGCGCACATCGTGACGATCGAGGACCCGATCGAGTTCGTCCACCCGCACAAGCAGAGCTGTGTCGACCAGCGCGAGGTCGGCAACGACACGCTCAGCTTCGCCAACGCCCTCAAGTACGTGCTGCGCCAGGACCCCGACGTGATCCTGGTCGGCGAGATGCGAGACCTGGAGACCATTGCCGCTGCCATCACGCTGGCAGAGACCGGCCACCTGGTCTTCTCGACCCTGCACACGCAGTCGGCGGCCCAGACCGTGGACCGCATCGTCGACGTCTTCCCTCCGTACCAGCAGCAGCAGGTGCGCGTGCAGCTCTCGATGAGCTTGAAGGCCGTCGTCAGTCAGCAGCTGCTGCCGGCCGCCGGCGGCAAGGGGCGCGTCGCCGCGCGCGAGATCATGCTGATGACGCCCGCCGTTGCCAACCTCATCCGCGAGGGCAAGACGCACATGATCACCAACGTCATCCAGACCAGCCGCCGCGACGGCATGATCTCGATGGACGGCAGCTTGAAAGAGCTGATGCAGAACGGCCTGGTCGACCCGCAGGTCGCCATCGCCAAGATGCAGAGCGGCTCCGGGCTGTAGGCCGCGGGCCCGTCAGTCTTCGCTTCTGGGGAGGGCGGGGCCGAGCTGCTCGTTGTCCTCGGGGTGGTGGTACTCGACGAGCTGGGCGCGTTCGGGCCAGTACTCGCCGTTGTCGATGTCGTCGTAGCGGTAGATGTTGGGGTAGTACTTGACGGTCACGCGCGGGTGGCCGGCCGGGCCCTGGGCCGAAGGGGTCTCTGATGCGGCCGGGGGCGTTTCGTCGAAGCGCTCGACCAAGCAGTAGATCTTGTGGACGCGGGTGCCGACGGGACAGCGCTTGCGCAGCCGCTGGATGTTCTCGTTGCTGACGCGGACGCAGCCGTGGGAGAGGCCGTACTCGATCTGCTCGAGGTACTCGCGGTAGGAGCGTTCATTCTCGTCGGGGCGGCGCTCGCGCGGTGGGGTGCGGGTGATGATCCAGTCGGAGAGCTCGACGGGGCCGACGGTGCCGTGGAGGTGCTGGTAGAGGGCGTCGGGGCCGAGGATGGCGGTGTGGATGCCGAAGGCCCCCTTCCAGAGGTTCTGGGTCCAGGGAACGGGGTGCTCCTTGGTCGCATATCCGGTGGCCCAGGTCTCGATGCGGTAGCTGCCGAGCCGGGTGCGGGTGTTCTCCTCGACGCCCGGGTACTCGTGGCGGCCGACGGCGACGGGGCACTCGAACGCGAGGCGGCCGTCGATGTGCGCGCGCAGGAGTCGGGCTGGCACATTGATGACCAGCACAGGGCGGGTCTGACCCTGCAGCAGCTCGTGCAGCGGCTGGCGGAAGGCGGGCGGCCGGGCGCTGGCCAGCGTGGTCAGGCAAACGAGCAGGCCTAGGGCCAGCCGGGCGCGCAGGAGAAAATCAGCAAGGGACACGTCGATCCCATGATCGGCCCGTCGCCCCCCGGGGGATGAGTCGCGCAGCATCCGGCCGATCTTCAGCCGCGCTGGTGATAGAGCGTCTTCAGATACTCGGCCTCGGGGAACCCGATCGGATGATCGAGCGCGTGGCCGCGCTGCTCGAGCAGACGCCAGTCGCCTCCGAGGGCGCTTTCGACGGCGGCGGCGAAGTCGTCCCTGCTCACGCGAGAGGAGCAGGAGCAGCTCACCAGAATGCCCCGGCGATTGACGAGGCCGGCTGCCAGGACGGCGAGCCTCCTGTAGGCGCGGATGGCGTCTTCGCGCTGCGACTGGTTTCGCGCGAACGACGGTGGGTCGGTGATGACCAGGTCGAAGCGCCGTCGCTGGCGATTCAAACGCTCCAGCGAGTCGAAGGCGTCGCCCTGCATCGTCTCGTGAGGAACGCCGGCGAGCGATGGATTGAGGGCGAAGTTCCGCCCGGCGGCCTCCAATGCGAGACGGTTCAGGTCGAGGCTGGCCACGCTCGAAGCGCCGCCGGCCGCCGCGTGAACCGAGAATCCGCCGGTGTAGCTGAACACATTGAGCACCGATCGGCCTCTTGCCAGCGAGCCCGAGCGGAGGCGGTTCTCGCGCTGATCGAGGAAGAACCCGGTCTTCTGCCCGTGCAGGACGTCTGCCTCGAACCGAAGCCCGTGCTCGGTGAAGACAACCGGGGCGTCGGGACGCGAGCCTCTCAGGACTTGCCCATCCTCGAAGGCCGTCTTTTCGGCCTGGAGCAAGCGGCTCAGCCTCAGGACGACCCGCTCGGCCTCCAGCGCGCCGGCAATGGCCTCCAGGTGGGGGAGGACGGCGGCGCTGTAGACTTTCACGACCACCGTCGTGTCGTAGCGGTCGGCGACCAGTGCAGGGATGCCGTCGCTTTCGCCATGGATCAGCCGGTAGCCGGTAGTCCCCGACTCGGCGATGGAAGCCCGCTTGCCGACGGCGACCTCGACCTGGGCGCGCCACCAGTCGGAGTCGATCTGTGCCGGCTTGCGGACCAGGAGTATCCTGAGCCGGATCGGGCTGCGCGGATCGTAGAGGCCTGCGGCGAGGAAGCGGTCCTGCCGGTCGTAGACGACGGCGATCGACCCCGGTGGTCCGTCGCCGGACTGCGAGAGGATGCCTCGGTCGAACAGCCAGGGATGGCCCGACGCGATGAGTCGCTCCTGGGACCGGCCGACGCGCAGCTTGATGACGGGTTGCGGCGGGGGCATGGAAGGAACCTGGCCCTACGGCGGAGCCCGCAGCGCTCCGGGCTGGCGCTTTCTCAGACGGCCTGGCGCGGCTTCTGACCGGGGTAGTAGCCGGTGTAGTCGTCGAGGATGAGCCGGCGCTTCATCTCCTCGATCTTCCTGGCCGAGTACTTCAGCTTCTTGTCGGCGAAGGTGTCCTGCAACTTCATCAGCAGCATCTTGAGCGAATCGCCGCGGCCCAGGATTTTCGGGAGGATCTTCTGCTTCACTTGTAGGTCGAAGGCCGTGCGCTCGTCGAGCAACCCCTGGGCGTTCAGGATGTAGAGCTCGATCTCGTCGCGGATACGGAAGCCGAACTGGAAGTTGTAGGGCTCCAGCATCTTCCAGATGGCGACCAGCTCTCCGCGCCAGCGCTTGGAGATCTCCCGCAGCTCGGGGTGGGTCAGGTCTCGCCGGTAGGCGAGGAAGTCCTGGAAGGACAGTGGCAACGGCTCGGGCGGGATGCGCTTCACCGATTCGTTGAACAGGTCGTCGACGGTGAGTGTGAACTCGATGGAGTTGGCGCGGTCGAGGACCTTGTCGGAGAAGGCATAGGTGGTCTCGTCCATGTTGACCGTGCCGACGAAGAAGAGGTTCGGGGGCCAGTAGAGGACCTCGCCCGTTCCGTCGAGCACGATCTTGCGGTCCTCGACGTAGAGGCCCTCCATGGCGGAGAGGAACTTGGCGAAGTAGCGCTCGACGCGCGCCAGGTTCATCTCGTCCAGGCAGATGACGAAGAGGTCCTTGGCGCCCTTCTTGTAGGCGAGCAGGGCGGCGCGCAACACCTGTACGAACCGCGTCTCGACGAAGACCTGGCGTTCCTTGTCCCAGTAGCCGAGCAGGTCGGTGTCGCTGGTCCAGGAGCTGCTGACGCTGATGAGCGAGTAGTGGGCGCCGATCGACTTGGAGAAGAGCCGGGTGACCTGCGTCTTGCCGGTGCCGGACATGCCGGCCAGGATGACGAAAGGCTTGGTCTTCAGGCAGATGTAGTAGTTCTTCACCATCTCGTCGGAAAAGGTGAAGCCGGCGGACTGGATGTACGTGATGGCGTTGTCGATCTTGGTGGCTTCGTTGGCGGAGGCTTCCATGAGAATCGCCTTGGTCCGCCCGGGGAAGGGGGCGGACCCGGTCGGCCGGTCGGGCCGGCCGCTCAGAAGACCAGGGCCCGGAACTTGTCCGTGAGCCACTGGTGGTCGTGAGGGGGAATCAGGGCGTCGAGCACGTCCTTCCAGCCCTCATGGTACAGCTTGCGGTAGTCCGAGACGCGGGCGTCTGTCAGGTCCTTGTCGAAGGCGGCCAGGCGCTCCAGCAGGACGCGGACGGCGTCGGCCTCGGTTGCGTCCTCGCGAAGTCCTTCGGCCAGGAGCCTGAGAATCTCGTTGGAGAGGAGGTTCGGTTCTTTCTTCTGGGGTTTCAGAGCTGGATCTCGAGGTCGCGGCTGGCTGCGATGGTTTCGGGGAATTGCTCGCGGGCAAGGGCGACGACGCCGTCGATGAAGTCGTCGTTGTGGTCGGGGTCGTGGTGGAAGAGCACGAGCCGCTTCACGCCGCACTCGCGGGCGATCTTGGTGGCCGTCAGCCAGGTCGAGTGTCCCCAGCCGCGGTGCTTCTCGTACTCCTCGGGGGTGTACTGGGCGTCGAAGATGAGAGCGTCGGCGTTGGACGCCAGGACGCGCGTGTCCTCGAGGACCTCGGCGGCGGGGTGCTCGTTGTCGGTCATGTAAGTGATGACCTTGCCTGCGTCCTCGATGCGGTAGCCGTAGCTGCCCTGGGGATGGTTCTGGAAGCGCGGGATGACGGTGGTTTGCCCTAGCTGGATGGGCTCCTCGACGATCTCGATGAACTCGAGTTTCGCGCTGACTTCCTCGAGCACGACGGGGAAGAAAAGGTCGCTCATTTGCTTCTTGAGGCGGTACTCCAGGGTCTGGTCGACGCGCATCGGTCCGTAGATCTGGAACTTGAAGTGCGGGTCGTAAATAGGAATGAAGAAAGGGAAGCCCTGGATGTGGTCCCAGTGGAGGTGACTGAGGAAGAGCGCCCCGCCCTTGCAGCTCTTCTTGCGGCCCATGATCACCTGGCCCAGGCGACGCATTCCGGTGCCTGCATCCATGATGATCTCGAGACCTTCGTGCGTGACGATCTCGACACAGCTGGTGTCGCCTCCGTACTTCATCCGGTCGGGCAAGGGAGTGGCGATGCTGCCCCGCGTGCCCCAGAACTTGATGGTCGCCATGTCGCGCGAGTATAGCACGGAGGCCGCTTGACCCCGCCTCGCGCTCGGACCCCGGCGCGCCATGTTGCGCAGGGCGGCCGGGGTCTGGTAGGATCTTGCACTGGAGGGCTTGACACTCGACTGTCAAGCCGCAAAACGTGGGCTGGTTCACGAAGACGAAAGAGAGCATCGTTCCTAGCAATCTCTGGACGAAGTGCCAGAAGTGCGAGGAGGCGATCTATAGCAAGGACCTCGCGAAAGCGGCCTGGGTCTGCTCCAAGTGCAGCTACCACTTCCGCATCCCGGTTCGCGACCGCATCGAGCTCCTTTTGGACGAGAAGAGCTGGCAGGAGCTCAACGCCCACATCAAGACGGCGGACCCGCTCAAGTTCGAAGCGCTGACCAGCTACGACGAGCGCGTCAAGAAGGCGGTCCTGAAGACCAACGCCAACGAGGCGATCGCCACCGGCCTGGGCGCCATCGAGGGCTTCCCGGTCGCGGTCGGAATCTTCAACTTCGACTTCATGGGCGGCAGCATGGGCAGCGCCGTCGGCGAGAAGATCGTCCGGCTGACCGACGAGGCGCTGCGGTTGCGGCGGCCGCTCTTGATCGTGAGCTGCAGCGGCGGCGCCCGGATGGACGAGGGGGTGCTGTCGCTGATGCAGATGGTGAAGACCTCGCAGGCGATCGCCCGGCTCTCGAGGGAGCGGCTGCCGTTCCTGTCGCTCTTGACTGACCCGACCACGGGCGGCGTCACGGCCAGCTTCGCGATGCTGGGGGACGTCATCCTGGCCGAGCCGGGCGCGCTCATCGGCTTCGCGGGTCCCAGAGTCATCGAACAGACCATCAAGGAGACCTTGCCCGAGGGGTTTCAGCGGGCGGAGTTCCTCCTGGAGACCGGGGTCATCGACATGGTCGTCCCCCGCAAGGATCTACGCGCCACCCTGGCCAAGCTGCTGCGCTTCTTCAGCGCCCCCACGCACACACCCAAGTTCGAGGCACCCTCCAACGGCGCCGACCCGAGCGCTCCCTTCTGAGAGGAACGCGATGAAGGAACTGCCTTTCGAACACCACCTGCTCGAGCTCGAGAAGAAGATCGACGAGCTCAAGAGCCTCTCGGCGGCCCACTTCCTGGACCTCTCACAGGAGATCGACACGCTCACGCAGAAGCTCGAGAAGAGCAAGCTGGAGACCTACTCCAACCTCACTCCCTGGCAGACGACGCAGCTGGCTCGCCATCCGCGACGGCCCCTCTGTCTGGATTACATCGACATGTGCTTCGAGGACTTCGTCGAGCTGCGCGGCGGACGCCAGTTCCCCGACGACAACAGCATCGTCGCGGGGCTCGCGCTCTTCCGCAAGGAGCCCGTGGTCGTCGTCGGCCACCAGAAGGGGCGGGACACCAAGGAGAACATCTTCCGCAACTTCGGCATGCCCCACCCGGAGGGCTACCGCAAGGCGCTGCGGGTGATGAAGCTGGCCAACAAGTTCCGGCGGCCGATCATCACCTTCGTCGACACGCCCGGCGCCTACCCTGGCATGGAGGCCGAGGAGCGAGGCCAGGCCGAGGCGATCGCGCGCAACATCATGGAGATGACCTTCCTGAAGGTGCCGATCGTCGTGGTGGTCATCGGCGAGGGTGGCTCGGGTGGCGCGGTGGCGCTCGGCGTGGGCGACTCCGTGCTGATGCTGGAACACGCCATCTACTCCGTCATCAGCCCCGAGGGATGCGCCAGCATCCTCTGGCGAGATCCCTCCAAGGCCGAGGAGGCCGCCCGGGCGCTCAAGCTGACGGCCCGGGACCTACTCGAGCTTAAGGTCATCGACGAGTTCATCGAGGAGCCGCTGGGCGGCGCCCACCGCGATCCCAGGACGACCGCCGAGCGAGTCTCGTCGGCGCTGGCCAGGAATCTCGACCGCCTCAAGGGCCTCTCCGCCGAGGAGCTTTTCCAGCGCCGGCTGGAGAAGTATCGGCGCATGGGCGTCTACTCCGAGGATCTCCAGTAGGGCGACCGCACGCGCGCGACTGCCCCCTCCCAAATGGCCGACGAGGAAGAGGAAGCTAAGGCGCCGCCGACGGACGTGCCCGCAAAAGCGGGCGAGCCGTCGAAGCCCAAGAAGCCGCGCGGCCGCAAGCCGCGCATTCGAGCTTCCGACGGCAACGAGAAGGACCTGAACAACCCAGTCGTCGCCTACCTCGACAACCTGACCAAGACGTCGCTGCTCGACGAGGTCCAGGAGGTCGAGCTGGCCAAGAAGGTCCGCATCGGCGACATCGAGGCGAAGAAGGACCTGGTGCGAGCCAACCTGCGCCTGGTCGTCAACATCGCCAAGAAGTACATCAATCGCGGCATCCTATTCCTCGACCTGATCCAGGAGGGCAACATGGGGCTCCTGCGGTCGGTCGAGAAGTTCGACTACACCCTGGGCTACAAGTTCTCGACCTACGCGACGTGGTGGATCAAGCAGTCGATCATCCGGGCCATCGCCGAGCAGTCGCGAATCATCCGGGTGCCGATCCACATCATCGAGCAGTTGAACAAGTTCAACCGCAAGGTGCGCGACCTGACCAACGAGCTGGGCCGGCAGCCGAAGATCGAGGAGATCCTGCAGTACACGGGCATCACAAAAGACGAGTACAACGACATGCTCCGCATGACCCGTGAGCCGATCAGCTATGACCAGAACATCAAGATGGAGGACAGCAACGTCACGGTGGAGGACTTCCTCGAGGAAGACGAGGAGAAGGTCAGCCCCGAGACGATCGTCTTCCAGGGATTGCTGAGGGAGCAGATCGAGACGGTGCTGTCGGACCTGTCGGACCGCGAGCGGGAGATCCTCAAGCTCAGGTTCGGCCTCGAGGACGGCGTGCCGCGGTCGCTCGCGTGGATCGGCAAGCGCATGAGCGTGACCCGGGAGCGCATTCGTCAGATCGAAGCGCGCGGTCTCAAGAAGCTGCGCCGCAGCGCCAAGACGCACACGAAGCTGCGGGATTACTACTACATGGAGAAGTAGAGGCGTGGCTTTGAGGCTTCAGGGATCAGGCTTCAGGGATCAGGGATCAGGGATCAGGCTTCAGGGATCAGGCTTCAGGGATCAGGGATCAGGGATCAGGGATCAGGGATCAGGGATCAGGGATCAGGGATCAGGGATCAGGGATCAGG
>JACPRK010000109.1 GCA_016190005.1 Candidatus Wallbacteria bacterium
AGGAAGTTGCGCACCTCGTTGCGGCCGTAGTTGAAGACCAGCGTTCCCCAGTCGGGATGTGCGCCCTGGCGGGGGTCGAGGTGCTCGTAGACAGCGGTGCCGTCGAAGCGGGCCAGCGCCTCCTTGTCCCTGGGGAAGTGCGCGGGCACCCAGTCGATGAGCACGCCGATGCCCCTCTCGTGCAGCTTGTCGACGAGGTAGCGGAAGTCGTCGGGCTTGCCGAAGCGGGCCGTAGGGGCGAAGTAGGCGCTCACCTGGTAGCCCCAGCTTCCGCCGAAAGGATGCTCCGCAGGCGGCAGGAACTCCACGTGCGTGAACCCCATGTCGTGAAGGTAGTCGGGCAGCGTCGCGGCCAGCTCCCGGTAGGTGAGCGAGCGATTGTTCTCGTCGGGGATGCGCCGCCAGCTTCCGAGGTGGCACTCGTAGATCGCCATGGGCTCGGTGAGCGCCTTGGAGGCCGCGCGTTTCTCGAGCCAGGCGGCGTCCTGCCAGACGTGCTTGGGGGAGTGGACGATGCTGATCATCGCCGGCGGCGCCTTGGTGGCGAAGCCGTACGGGTCCATCTTGAAGAAGCGAGGACCCTTGGTAGGAGCGACCTCGAAACCGTAGGCGGTGCCGTCGTCGACGTCGGGGATGAAGAGCTCCCAGATGCCCGATTCACCGAGCCGGCGCATGGCGTGGAGCCGGCCGTCCCAGTGGTTGAAGGCGCCGACGACGCTGACGCCGCGGGCTGTGGGCGCCCAGACCGCGAAGCTCACGCCCGAGACTTCGCCGTAGACGTGGCTGTGGGCGCCGAGCTTCTCGTGCAGCTTGTAGTGTTTGCCCTCGGCGACCAGGTGGAGATCCAGGTCGCCCAGGGTCGGCATGAAGGCGTACGGGTCGCGGATGGTGAAGACGGCCCCGCCGCCGTAGTCGACGGCGAGCTGGTAAGCGAAGGTGGCGGTTTCACGCTCGAAGAGGACCTCGAAGACACCCGCCTTGTGGATCTTGTTCATGGTCGCCGGCGGTCTGCCGTCGGCGATCACCTTCACGCCCTCGCCCTCGGGCCGCAGGCAGCGGATGGCTACGCCCTCCTTGACCTGGTGGATGCCGAGGAGGGTGTGGGGATCGATGTGCTCGAGCTTGACGAGGCGTTCGAGCTCCTTGGTGAAGGTTGAGAACCGGATCGAGCGGATTGCGGGTTTCTTCATGGTGGCCTGGGGGCTCGAGGTCAGCTGTTCTTTTGCCGGAAGTCCTGCATGAACTCCACGAGCCGGGCGACGCCCTCGACGGGGAAGGCGTTGTAGATGGAGGCGCGCAGGCCGCCCACGGAGCGGTGGCCCTTGAGGCCGTCGAGGCCCACGGCGGTCGACTCCTTGGCGAACTTCTTCTCGAGCTCTTCGGTGGGGAGCCGGAAGGTGACATTCATCAGGGAGCGGCATTCGGGACGAGAGTGACCCCGGTAGAAGCCGCTGGAGGAGTCGATGGCGTCATAGAGTAGTTTGGCTTTCTCGCGATTGCGCCTGGCGACCGCCTCGAGGCCGCCCAGGCCGATCAGCCACTCGAGCACGAGGCCGACGACATAGATAGAGAAGCAAGGCGGGGTGTTGTGGAGCGAGCCGGCCTTGACCATCGCCGCGTAGTCGAGCATCACGGGCGTTGTAGCCGGGGCTCGGCCCAAGAGGTCCTTGCGAACGATGACGACGGTGACGCCCGCGGGGCCGGCGTTTTTCTGCGCGCCGGCGTAGATGAGGCCGTGGCGGGCGACATCGATCGGGCGGCTCAGGAAGTCGCTCGAGCTGTCGCAGATGAGCGCCACGCCTGCGGGGGCTTCCGGCGTGTAGTCGAACTCGGTGCCGTGGATGGTCTCGTTGGAGGTGTAGTGGAGGTAGGCGGCCTTCGGATCGGCCGAGAGCTCCTCCTGCCGTGGGATGCGGCTGAAGTTGTCGGACTCGGTGGAGCAAGCGACTCGCACGGTCCCGAACTTCTTGGCCTCCTTGAAGGCGGACTGTCCCCAGCTGCCCGTCAGGACATAGTCGGCGCTGGCGCCTGCGGGGAGCAGGTTCATGGGGACCATGGCGAACTGGAGGGTGGCGCCGCCCTGCAGGAAGAGCACGGCGTAGTCCTCGGGGACCCCCAGAAGCGACCGGAGGTTCCTCTCGGCGGTCTGGATGATCTGCTCGAAGGGGGCCGAGCGGTGGGATATCTCGAGGATCGACATCCCGACGCCGGGGAGCGCGATCAGGTCGCGCTGGGCCTGTTCGAGGACCGGCAGCGGGAGAACAGCGGGGCCCGCGGAGAAGTTGAAGATGCGGTTGGTCACGTCGAATCGTCCTCCGTGTGGCATGCCCCCGGGCCGTCCGGCCCGATGCGGGCGGTGGGGGGACTCTATCACGAAGCCGCCCCCGATCGCGGGCGCGTGTTAGAGTCGGGGCGATGGCCGCGGATGTCGTAGAGATCCTGCTTCGCCACTGCGTCCTTGCGCTGGGTCTGCGGCGCGGGGAGCGCTGCCTGGACCTGGGCTCCGGCCGCGGTCGGATGGCGCGCGAGCTGGCGCGGGCAGGCGCGCGGGTCGTGGCGGCCGACGCAAACTCGGAGGCGCTGGGCGTGGTGGGTTCCGAGGCGAAAGGGACACCTCACGGCGCACACGCGGGTGGCGATCCGGCTCCTCCCTGGCCTGCGAGCGTGGCGCGGGTTGCGGCGCGGGCAGCGGACCTTCCCTTTGCCGCGCGCTCGTTCAGAACCGTCGCCTGCAGCTACGCCTTTCACCACATCCACGATCTCGACTCGGCCTTCGGGGAGGTAGGCCGCGTGCTCGCCCCGGGTGGCCGGCTGGCGATCATCGACGGCGTCGCCTTCGGCGGCGACAAGGTGGTCTCCTTCCTCCACCGCGCCTTCGACATCCGGGACGGAGGCACACACGTCCGCTTCGTAACGCTGCCCAGGTGGCGCGCGCTGATGCAGCTGGCACGGTTGCACCTGGTGCGCGTCGAGGCGCGCTCCGTGACGCACGACCTCGAGCTCTGGTCGCGCCGCGCCAATCAGCCCGAGCCGCCGCTCGACGCCATTCGCGCGCACTTCGAAGCCGCCGCACCGGTCGTCCGGAGCGCCCTGCGCATGGTTCCCGCGGCCGGCCTGCCCGTGAAGTTCACGACCATCGAGGCCGTCCTCATCGGCGTGCGCTAGCGCGCCATCAATCCGAGGACTCCCAGGTCGTCGATCCGGAGCTCCCGGAAGAGCTCTCCCATCAGCGCGATCGGAGGCGGCCGGCTGACGTAGAGGGTGTCGAGCGCCTCCACCTGGCTGGCGAGCGCCGTCTTGCCAGCGGACTGCAGCTCCTGGACCAGCTTCTCCGTGCGGACCCATTCCCAGCCGCGGCCGCAGACGTGTCGAATCAAGAGAGCTGCGAGGATGCTCGCCCGGGCCTCGGCGACCTGCTCGGCGCTCGGGGAGCGCCAGCGATCTTCCACGGTCTTGCGAACTTCGTCGACCAGGGTTTGGAGCTTGTCGAGCCCGTCTGCGGCGATCGCTTGCCGGGCCGCGGGCGCGAGCTCGGAGAGCCGGGACGCGGTGTCCGCGGCGATGGCCGGAACCGCGGCGAGCGCCAGGGCGCTGCCCTGCAGCTCCACGCTCCAGTAGGCAATCGGACCCGACGGATGCGAGAGCAGCGAATCCCGCAGTCCGCTCACCGCCCGCACCACCTGCCAGGGCTGCGTGGCCATGGCCAGCAGCGCCGCGTGCTTCAGGAACGTGGCGGCGTTGGTCTCGGGGAGTGATTCCGCGTCCGGGTCCGGCTGGCGGGCTCCGTTGCGGCTCTGCTTCGCCAGCCACTCGCCGGTTAGCTTCACCATGGCACTGAAGTCGCGGTCGTGCAGCGCAAGCCCCCAGCCCAGGAAGACGTTGCCGGTGGCGTCGAGAAGCTCGCCCTCGCGCGTGGCGCCGGGCTTGACCGTCTTCTCCGCGGCCATCTTGGCGGCGGCCTCCACCAGCACGAGAAGCGTCCGGTCGACGTGCTGAAACGTCGTGTCGGTGGCGAGCTCGGTCGGGCCGATGGCGCCCGGGTGCGGCTGTCCGCGCGTCACGGCGAAGCAGGTGCGGACGCCGTCTGCGAGCCGCCCGCGCCGCGCCATATCCCGCACCTCCTCGAGCCGGCGCAGCCAGGGCGGCGCGTCCGCGGGCAGGGTGCGCACCGGCTGACGCAGCAGAACAATGGCTCCCCCGACGATGCCGATGAGCGCGAGCAGCCCGAGTAACAGGGCAGGTGAACGGCGGGCGCCCGGAGCCTGTTGCCCCGGCTCCGCCGACGCCGTCACCGTCGCAACGCCCGTGGCGGTCGGCCGCGAGGCCTGGGGAGCGCTCGGCGCGGGGGCTGGCTCGGGCGTCTGGGGTCGCGGGGAGAGTGCGGTCCTCGCGCGGGACCGATGGACCTGGGTTGGCGCAAGCCCTTCGAAGACGGGCCGCAGCGGCTCCAGGGCCGCCCTCAGCTCCGCCGCGCTCTGGAAGCGCGCGGCCGGGTCTTTCGCCAAGCCCTTCACCAACAGATCCACAACCGGCCCAGGGAGGTCGTCCGGGATCGGGACCGGCTGCTGGAGGACCTGCGTGAGAGTCTCCAGTGCCGTCGGCGCGTCGAACGGCCGGCGCGAAGTAAGCAGCTCGTAGAGCACAACGCTGAAGGCATAGAGATCGCTGGCCGGCGTCAGCTCCTTGCCCAGTGCCTGTTCGGGCGACATGTACTGCGGCGTCCCGACCAGCAGGCCCGCGGCGGTCTTCTCCCGCCCCGTTGCCGCCGCGTCACCGAGCTGCTTGGCGATGCCGAAGTCGTGGACTTTGGCGACGGGACCGGGCGCCACCAGCACGTTCGTCGGCTTCAAGTCCCGGTGGATGACCCCCTTGGCATGCAGCGCCTCCAGGCCCGAGAGCACCTGCCTCGAGACCTCGAAGGCAAAGGCCGGCTCGACCCGCTCGCGCGATTCCAGAAACGACGCCAGCGACCGGCCCTCCACAAACTCCGTCACAAGGAAGGGGACGCCCCGGCAGACGCCTCGGTCGAAGACCGCCACGACATGCGTGTGAATGATGTGAGCGACGACCTTGCCCTCGCCCAGGAAGCGCTCTTGAAACGTCCGCGACTCCGCCAGCGCCCCGTGCATGAACTTGATGGCGACCGGCCGGTCGAGCGAGCGCTGGACGGCCCGGTAAACGACGCCCATCCCGCCCTCGCCCAGGCGCTCGCGTACATCGTAACGCTCCCGGAAGGCCGGGTCTGCCAGGACTTCTTCGACCGGGTCCACGGAAGGGCGAGCTCCTGTGCGCCGGTGGCCGGGGGCTCAGGCTCCGCCGGTGCCCGACTTGGAGTACTCGCGGAGCGGCTCGCGGTCGCGTGACCAGAAGAACCTGAGCGGCGGCGTCCCCGCGACGCGCTTGGCCAAGTTCTGGCTAACCTCCACGCCCTGGCGAACAATCGTGTCGATCGTCGCGGAGATCTGCTCCTCGGCGGCCGGCACCTCGTCATCGGTCAGGATTTCGACCGATTCGCTCCAGATGGCGCCCATGCCGATGAACTGGAACTGCTCGTCCTCGTCGCTCGACCAGTCCCAGCTTCCGGGCGCCTCCGGATCGAGGCCGGGCGGCTTGAAGCCGTAGAGGTCGGCGACGATTTCGTCATCAACGTCGCCGCCTACCAGGTCCCACTCCAGGTGCAGAGCGACGACGTCGGCCGGCATGGCCTTGAGCTGCCCTTCGAACCAGCTCGCCAGCTGCTTGGTCAGAGGTTCCAGGTCGAGATTGCCGAGGTGGCGCCTGAGGTCGCCAAAGGTCTTGATCGACATCGTCTGAGGAAGGGGGGCGACGGGGGAAGTCCTACCGTTCGGAGTGGAGGGCCTGGAAGCGCTCCTGCCGAGGCAGCAGAACCTGGGCCGGAGCAGGTGCCTGGAGCATAACCCCGCCGGGCTTGAATGTGAAGGTGCCCCACTCGGCCTGCCCGTACTCTTCGGAGTAGGCGTCCGAGCCCTTACGGCGCATCCAGATGACCAGCCGGTACTTCTGCCCGTCCTGGAACCACTCGGGGTTGCCCTGGGCGAAGGCGCTGTCGCGGGTGAGCGTGACGGTCGAAGCCGTGCCGAGCTCGCCCTGGGCGACGACAACGTCGGGGGCGAGGCCACGGGTGCGGCCCACGCGGAAGCGGTACTCCGCGGTGGCGCCCGGATTGTCCGAAACGCCGTAGTCACGCCACTTGAATGTCACAGGTGCGTCCGGGGTCGTCAGGTCGACGGTCATCTGGTCTACGGTGGCGGGGGCCGGTGCCCGGACGCGGCCGCTCGGGTACATATTGACGTAGACCCAGCTCATGCCGGTGTTACGCACGACCAGGCTCTGGCGCTGAGGGAAGTAGTAGTAGTATCCGTCGCGGGGGCGGACTTCGATGTAGACGATGGGGTCGTCGCCGCTCATGCCCATATCGCGAGCCTCGACGTCGAACTCCTCGACCTCCCCCGCTCGCAGGGGGGCCATGCCGAAGCGCAGGTCCACCTTGAGCCAGGAGCTGAACTGCTCGTCGCGGTATTGCCCGTTGGGCAGCCGCACGCGCCGGGTCAGCCACATGTGCATGTCGGCCGTGACGGGCGAGTACTGGAAGCGCCATTCGCGCTTGACGGTCCTGTGCTCCCACGACTTCGCGGTCGTGGCGGCCGAGAGCGCGGTAGCGAGTCCGAGGGCGACCAAGGCGGAAGCCAGCAGTGCTTTCTTCATACGTCTACTCCTCCCCTATGAGGAGCGCGGGGGCGGGCAGGGGAGACTCCCTCGCGCGTGTTCTTCTTTTCCCCGGGGCCGGGGGGCCGGAAAGATAGCACTTTCCGGCAGTTTTTTCAACCGTCAGGGTGAGTGCGTGTGAGCGGTCCTTTTCAGAGCGTTGGCGCGTCATAAAGGGTGCCCGACGGCGAAAACGGGGCGTGGTAGAATCGTCGCGTGTCCAATCCCAAGCCCATTCCCGGCGAGCTAGCCACCGAACGACTGAGCCGATCGCAGACCGAAGCGACGATCATCACCTTGAAGAAGGTGAGGCTGGTCGTGGTCGACGGGCCGGACAAGGACCGGGACCTGCTCTTCGACAGCCCATTGGTGCGGATCGGGACGCTTCCCGAGAACGACTTCGTGTTGAGCGACCGGGCGATCTCGAAGCGTCATGCCGTCATCGAGCGCCACAGCAATGGGTACCTGCTGAAGGACCTGGGGAGCACGAACGGGACCTTTGTCAACGACGTGCGAGTTCAGGAAGTCTTCCTGACGCCCGGGTCGCAGGTGAAGTTCGGGAACACCATGGTGAAGTTCCATCCTCGGGACGAGGACATGGTGGTCCTGCCGAGCAAGGACGACACTTTTCACGGGCTGATCGGTCAGAGCGGCCGGATGCGCCAGGTGATGGGCATCCTGGAGCGGATCGCGGCGACGCAGGTGAGCGTGGTGCTCTACGGCGAGACCGGGACGGGCAAAGAGATGGCGGCGCGGGCGCTGCACGACGCCAGTCCGCGGGCCAAGCAACCGTTCGTGGTGTTCGACTGCGGCAACGCTGACCACGAGTTCATCCGGAGCGAGCTTTTCGGACACGAGGTCGGGGCGTTCACGGGCGCGACCAGCCAGCGGGTCGGCGCCTTCGAGCAAGCCAACGGCGGGACTATTTTTCTGGACGAGATCGGGGAGCTGCCACTGGACTTGC